>JASFTI010000305.1:0-4826 GCA_050053635.1 Gemmatimonadales bacterium | reverse complement strand
GGATGCCCACCCGATCTACGGATTCGAGGCCAAGTGGGTGTGGGACCGTCCGGAGAAGCCGCTGGACATCTTTCACTGTCCGGCGCGGTGCTCGCCGCAGCTGCGGCACCGGATCGAAGAGATCGCCATGGCAGCGTACAGGACTCTTCGCTGCCGCGACTGGGCCCGGATCGACATCCGCTGCGACGGGAATGCGGACCCCCACATTCTGGAGGTCAACCCGTTGCCCGGTGTGATTCCGGACCCGGCCGCGAACTCGTGCTACCCAAAGGCGGCCCGGGCCGCAGGTCTCTCATTCGATGAGGTGATCCTGACCGTCCTGCGGGCTGCCGCCGCGCGCTATGGCCTTAGAGTTCCGGACTGACGAGAACGTCGCAGCGAGCGAAAGCCAGGCGGCCACGGAACCGACGCAGTCGGGTGCCGGGCGGATCGCCGTGCTGGTGGATGAGATCGCCGAGTTGGAAGCGATCGGCGGCGAGCAGATAGCGCCGGCGCAATCGACGCTGCGCATCATCGCCGCACTCGATACGCTCGGCTACCGACCCGTCGAGCTGATGTTGCAGGCCGGCAAGACTGACGAGTGGCTCGCCGGGCTGCTGGCGGGTGAGTTCGAGGCTGCGTTCAACCTTTGCGAGACGCTCGCCGGGCGGGCAGATGGTGAGCACCTGACGGCCGCGGCGGTCGAGTTGCTGGAGCTGCCGATGACGGGTGCCAGCGCTGCTACCCTGCTCTACTGCCTCAACAAAGACCGCTGCTCGGCAATGTTGCGTTCGCACGGCATTACCGTACCCGAGTGGCGGTCGGTGCGCCGGGGAGATCCGATACCTGAGGATTGGACGCTCTTCCCAGCGATAGTGAAGCCGGCAGCCGACGATGCTTCGAACGGCATTCACGCGAAGTCGGTGGTGCACTCCCCGGCGGAGCTGGCGGAGGAAGTCTCGCGGCTGCACGAGCGTTGGGACGCGCTGGTTCAGGAGTTCATCGCCGGACGCGAGATCAATCTGGCCATCGTCGGCCGCTTCGTCCTGCCGCCGGCCGAGATCGACTTCAGCACTCTGCCGGAAAGTTCGCCGCCCATCGTTTCCTTCGAGGCCAAGTGGGACACGGGCAGTCCGGAGGACATCGGAACGCGACCAATTTGCCCGGCACCGCTATCGCCCGAGCAGACGAGGGACTTGCAGCGACTGGCGGTCCGAGCCTGGGGAGTAGTGGACGGCCATGGCTATGCTCGTGTCGATGTGCGCCTCAGCGATGACGGCGTTCCTTACGTCATCGACATCAATCCTAACCCCGACCTCTCGCACGACGCCGGGTTGGCCCGGCAGGCGCGGGTCGCCGGGTGGTCGTACGATGAGCTGATCGGGAGGGTCATGGAGGAGGCGCTGTCCCGGGCCGACCTGGACGGCGGATCGGGTAAAGACTGGAGCTTAGTGCAGGCACAGACGACGGCGGAGGCAGTCAGATGACTTCCGTCGCTCAGAAGTCCGGCTCCCAGGAGACCTCTCGGCCGACCTACGAGCTTCGGGCTCCGAAGCCGGCGGACAGAGCGCAGGTTGAAGAGGCCGTGGCAGCGACCGGGATGTTCAGGCCGGACGAGATCGACGTAGCCTTGGAAGTCTTCGACGACTACTGCCGGGCCCCCGGGCAGGACTATCACGCGCTGGCGGCATATCTCGGTCCGGATGAGCTTGTGGGCTTCGCGCTTTTCGGCCCGACGCCCTGCACGGTGGGCACGTGGGATCTTTACTGGATCGTCGTGCACCCCGAGGCACAGGGCCGCGGTGCGGGACGTGGCCTGCTCGAGCGGGCGGAAGCACAGATGAGCGAAGCCGGGGCGCGGATGTGCGCGATAGAGACGTCGTCACGCGAGGACTACGGGGCGACGCGCCGGTTCTATCTGGCCTGTGGCTATGAAGAAGTCGCGCGGATCGCCGACTTCTACGACGCCGGTGATGACCGGGTCACATATGCGAAGCAGTTCGAGAAGTCGTTGTCTCTTCGCAAGGAGAATGAGTAACGAGACTGAAGGGACAAGGTGCGGGGCGCGGGGGGGATGTTCCCAGCTCACGTCTCTAACTCATGACTCACCGAGGTGTGCGACTATGGCGAACTGGCAACAGATACTCAAAAAGAGTATAACGACCGTTGACCAGCTCATCGAACTGTTCGGCGAGGAGAAGATCGACCGCGAGACGGCCGAGGCTGCGATCGAGAAGTTCAACCTACGGATTACGCCTGCTGTCCTCGCCCAGATCAGGGGAGACGGTAACGCCTTCTGGCAGCAATACGTGCCGAGCGCGGAAGAGAACGAAGTGCTCGACGGCATCATCGACTCGCTGGCCGAGGACGACGACTCTCCCGTCCCCAACATCACGCACCGCTACCCGGATCGCGTGCTTTTCTTGATCAGTCCGGTATGCGCCAGCTATTGCCGGTTCTGCACGCGGCGGCGGAAAGTCGGTGATCCGGAGAAGATTCCGCTGAACCAATTCGAATCGGCCTTCGAGTATCTCGAGGAGCACACCGAGGTCCGAGACGTGATCCTCTCGGGCGGCGATCCCTTCATGCTGTCGGACCGGCGACTGGAATACTTTCTGAAGCGGCTGCGGGCCATCGAGCACATCGAGATTATCCGTATCCACACCAGGATCCCGTTGCACCTGCCGGAACGGGTCACCGCTGACCTGTGCAAGCTGATCTCCAGGTATCACCCGATCTATGTTAACATCCACTTCAACCACCCGGCCGAACTGACGCCTCCCACGGAGCGGGCCCTGGCCAAACTGTCCAACGCCGGCTGCCCGCTGGGCTCCCAGACGGTTTTGCTCAAGGGAATCAACGACGACCCGGAGATCATGAAGGAGCTGATGCAGAAACTGCTCAAGAACCGCGTCCGTCCGTACTACCTGTACATGGCCGATCCGGTGGCGGGCGCCGAGCATTTCCGCACCGGGGTGGAGAAGGGTCTCGAGATCATACGGGCGCTGCGCGGCTGGACGTCCGGCCTCGCCGTCCCACACTTCTGCATCGACGCCCCCGGCGGCGGCGGCAAGATCCCGCTACTCCCCAACTACGTGGAGGAGGTCAGCGACGACGAGGTCGTGCTCCGGAACTACGCCGGTGAGTTGTACCGCTACCCGCTGCCGAAGGAGCTTGTCCTGGCGTCGCTATTGTAGTGGGACTCTGGGATTCGGGAATCCAAGAAGAGTACTCGAAATCACTATCGCAGCGGTTCTTACTTCGAGCGGTCTATAGTTCTATTGGTCCTCTTGATCACGGATTCCCAAGTTCCCGAGTCTCAGAGCGCCTATCACCGGCCGGCTGGGCCCAAGCTGACAGCGGGCGGGTTTCCCAGGTTAACAGTCGGCGCCGTCTCAACGATACGCACTACCGGCACGTCCGAGACCGTCAACCGCTCGACTCGCGCCCGGCGCTGCGAAGTGCTCAGGTTGCCGCCAGCGGCTCCGCCGCCGAACCTGGCGGTGAAGGCGGTCTTGTAAGCGTCGACGAACTCGTCGGCGTCCACCGAGCTGTCCCAGGCCGAATACCAGACTAGCGCCTGGTCGCCGTTCCTGCTGAGCAGGGCGTAGGCGTCGCCGTCCCAGCCGGAGGCGGCCCGATCCGCCAGCGTCGTGCTGCCGCCCAGATGCTCGCGGAGGTAGATCTGGATCTCGAGCTGGCCGAGGTTGTCGGCGTACTCGACCCGCCAGCCGCCACCAGGCTCCGCCAGCGATAGTGTCGTGGGGCTGTCGCGTCTCTCGAGAAGGCGCTCGGTGTGCAGCAACTGCTCGGTGGACTCGGGCAGCCATTGGCCGAGGGGTAACGGTCGGCCCTCCTGTGTGCGCCAGAGTCTCTGGACGAGCCTAGCGCCGCCCAGGTAGACGAACAGCATCGGCTCACGGACGATGGCAGGCGCGGCGGCAAGTCGTGGGAACTGGGCCGGGTCGGCCAAAGCGGCCGCCAAATGCGGGCCGATCTCCGGCAGCTGCTCGGCGGAGATCGAGGAGCCGGTCGCCTGAGAGAACTGCCAGGCCATCATCGCCACGGTGGCGTGGCCTTCCACCGCCGCCTGGATGGCGGTGCGGGCATCGTTCCCCGAGACAGCGTTGAGCAGCGAGTCGAGGTCGACGTGCTGGTCCTGGATGGCGTGGACGAGCTCGTGCACGAGCACGGCCTCGAGCATCTCATCCGGCGCCTCGTCGCGCACGAACAGGATCTCGCGGACCGGGTCGTAGTAGCCGATCGCCTGCTCGAGCAGCAGGTCGACCAGCAGTCCCCGCAGGTCCACGGAATCGGGGAGGAGGCCAAAGGCCCTGTAGGCCGACGCCACCCTATCCAGGCTGTCCCCCGGGAACTCGGCATCGAGCCGCTCCAGCAGGTAGGTCTCCAGGGTCGCGCCGGTCGAGCGCCGCACCGCCGGCGTCTCCAGAACATCGAGGTGCGCGAACTGTTCGATCCGGGGCAACAGCTTCTCGACCTGGCGCTCCAACTCGGCATCGGTGCGAACCGCCTCCTGACCCTCCGAGTCCCGGCCACAGGCAGCGGCCAGCGAGAGCGTCAGCGCCAGCAGCGCCAGCCGAGGGACCCCACGGCACCAACTCATGGCTCGTATTCCACCCATGCTTCCGGCTCCTGAATGACCCTGATCTTGGCCAGCCGCACCGCAGGGCCGTAGGCGTTCTCGATTTCCAGGCTGAGCCGGCGGTAGAAGAACTCGGCCTGAGACTCGGCGCTGGGCGCGCCATGGCGGAACGGCTCGAGCTCGTTGAGCAGGCGATGGTCGAGCTCGCGAGCCAGCGCCGCCAGCCGCGGCTGGACGCTGTCGA
>JASFTI010000304.1:0-4829 GCA_050053635.1 Gemmatimonadales bacterium | reverse complement strand
ACGTAGATGTTCCGGGTCATCACCGTGAACTCGCCGAGTTCTCTGTTACCGGTTATGTCGTCGTCGTCGCAGGCGGCCAGCGCCGCTGCCAGCAGGGCCAATGCGAACGCTCTTCTCATGATCCTCCTCCTGTGCGGTTATGGGCGCATCTCGTGCTCGCAGGCCGTATTTTGCGGAGACCGAATCAAGCGGGAGTCAAGCGAGGTGAGGCCAAGTTGACGTGAGGCGGCGGAGAGCGTAGCCTGTTTTACAGTCACTCGTCTCGGCCCCAACCCGCTGCTGTCGATGTCCAGTTCTCTTCTCGAGCGTTTGCGGGCCGCACTGGCCCCACAGTACGAGGTCGAGCGCGAGCTCGGTGCCGGTGGTATGGGCACCATTTTCCTGGCGCGCGACGTGACGCTGCAGTGCGAGCGGGCCGTGAAGATCCTGCGGCCCGAGCTGGCGACGGCGACGGCCGCCGAGCGCTTCCTGCGCGAGGCCCGCATCCTGGCGAAGCTCAGCCACGCCAACGTCGTCCCGGTACACAGCGCCGGTGAGGTCGACGGTCTGTTCTACTACGTGATGGACCGCATCGAGGGGGATACGCTGGCGGAGCGGCTGGAGCGTGGTACGCTGTCGCGGGACGAAGCGGTGAAGCTGGGCGCCGACTTGCTGAACGCCCTTGAGGCCGCCCACGAGGGTGGCGTGATCCACCGCGATGTGAAGCCGGCCAACATCTTCCTGGTCGGCGATCGCGCCCTGCTGGGCGATTTCGGCGTCGCCAAGCCCACCGGCGAGGACTCGCCGCCGCTCACCGCCGAGGGTCACCAAGTGGGGACGCCGGTCTACATGGCCCCCGAACAGATCGCCGGGTCGGCCACGCCGCAGAGCGACCTGTACGCGGCGGGGATGATCATCTACGAGGCGCTCACCGGGAGGCGCTGGTCGATCGCCACCGCTGTCGACCAGGCCGACTGGTCCGACGTGCCGAGCCGGCTCGCGCCCGTGCTGCGCCGCGCCCTCGCCTTAGCTCCCGCCGAGCGCTGGGAGGATGCCGCCGCGTTCCGCGAAGCGCTCACCCGGCCGGGTCCGCGAGTACGGACCGGCCCGAGGAAGTACGCGCCGATTGCGGCGCCCCTCGTCATCATCGCCGCTGTAGTGGCCTACGTGGTGACGCGACCGAGCGGGCCGGGGCCGGAGGTGTGGGACCTGGCGATCCTCCCCGTCCAGATGCACGGCTGGGACGCCCCAATCGATGGCGCTGACTTGGCCGGCATGGTGACCAGCGAGATCGTCGGCACGCCGGGCGTCAGCGCGGTTTCCCCCTGGCTGAAGATCTCCGACTGGTGGGAGTCGGCGATGGTCGCCGACCTTGGGCCTCTGCAGACGCGGGCCGCCGCGGAGCTCGGCGCCCGCAAGGCGGTCTTCGCCACCTGCACCTCCTGGGGCGAAGGCGATTCCGTCCAGGTCGATTTGCAGCTCTACGACGATCGCGGTGACCCGTTTCCCGCCTTGCCCCCGATTATCGTCTCGCCGGCGCGGCCGCAGGACGTGAGCAAGGCGATCGCCCACACGCTCGTCAGGGCCGAACTCGACACGGTGGTGCACCCGGGCCAGCGCTGGACCGATGACTTCGGCGCGCTTAAGGAGTTCCTGCTGGGCCGGGACAACTTCGAGCGCGGACGCGGCGAATTGGCGCGGGACCACTACCGGACGTCTGTGGCCCGCGATTCGAGCTTCGCCCTCGCTTGGTGGGAGCTAGCCAACGCCTGGCGCTGGCTGGGACAGCGAGGTCCGTTTCCCGAGCAGGACTTCCAGCAGCTGTTCAACGACCACGCCGCCGACCTGGGCGTGCTCGATAGCATGCTGATGGCCGTGCAACTCACGCCGGCGGGGCAGGCGCGCCTGAACGGGTACAAGACGACCCAACAGCGCTTCCCCCGCAACTACTTCGCCGCCTTCCTGCACGGCGAGGAGCTGTTCAATCGTGGCCCGCTATGGGGCGAACCGCTGGAGCGTGCGGTCGTGGAGCTGGAGCAAGCGGTTCGCCTCAATCCGCTCTGGACCCTGGCCTACGTGCACCTCATCTGGGCCAACGTCAGGCTCGGGCACGAGGCGGAGGCGCGACGCCACCTCGACGGGCTGCTCGAGCATGCCCCCGATCCCGATCAGTCGTGGACCTCCTACCCACCGGAGCTGCTCGGACAGGCCATCGCAGAGCGCTTCGCGCCGGAAGAAGCCAGGCAGAGACGCCAGGGACTGTTGCAGGATCCGGAGTGGGGCCAGCCGTACAGGCTAGTACAGCTGGCGCGGATAGCCGGCGGCTTCGACGTGTCGCACACGCAGGTCGAGCTCGGGCTGGGACTATTGTCGTCAGGGGAAGCGATCGAGCGCCCGCATCAAGCGGCGGCGCATCTCGCGGCGGGCCTCGGTCGCGTCGGCCTCGGCCAGATTGACCAGGCGTTGGACCATTTCGATGCGGCGGCAGAGATACACGACACGCCGGAAGCTCGCTTGCTCGCCGCCGAGTGGCGCGTGCTGGCGCGCGTCGTCGGCCTCGATGTGGTCGAGCCGGCGGAAGTCGAGCGCGGGACGGGAATCCTCGAGTCGTTGGTCGGCGAGGACTCGGTGGGTGTGCGCGCCTGCTGGGTGCTGGCCCTCCACGCCTTCGCCGTCGGTGACACGACGAGGGCGCGGCGTTTGTACAGCCTGGTGATGACCGCGCCTCCCGAGAGCGGTGCGGAGCCGCTGGGTCAATTCCTCTATGCTGTTCTGTTGGCGCAAGAGGGGCGCTACGAAGATGCGATCGCGCGCTCCGGCACCCTGCTGGCGGTGCAGACGCCGACGGTCCTGCTCCACGGTGCCCCGTCGCCGGGACGCCTGCTCAGCGACCCGTTCGCCCGCGCGCTGCTGCACATCAAGCGCGGCGATTGGTATGCCGCGCTGGGCCAGCCGGAGGCGGCGGAGCAGGAGTACTTGTGGTACGAAGCGGTAGACGTGCTGGGCCTCCCGGAAACCGAGCTGCCCCAGGCCGGCGAGATCGATTGGGCGCTGGGGAACTGGGGACGGTTTCTGCGCGGCTCGATATCGCCCGATCGGGAACGGGCCTGCGTTTTGCTCAACCACGTGCTTGAGAGCTGGAGCGACGCCGATCCCGGGTTCGCGGAGGAGGTCGCGCAAGTCCAGAGCGCGGCGTCGCAGAAATGTCGGTGATGTCTGTTTCAGCCGATCGCGCGGCTCGCCCCGGTGACTGGGAAATAGCATGGCGCCGGCCGCCGGCCCGGGGAATCATCTTCTTCGTCGTCGGCTACGCGTTGGTCGATCTGTTGCCCGTCATTCTGCCGGCGACGCCTGTGTTCAACGGCCTGGCGCTCAAGGACCTGGCCGACGCGCTGCTCATCTTCTTCCTGATCGTCCTCTACGTCGAGCTGGGGCTGCGGGCGAAGATCTTCAGGAGCCTGCGGCTGCGCGCCGTCTATATATTCGCGCTGTTGCTCATGGTGCAGGGCCACGCGGTCCACTTCGCCGCCAACGCGATCACCGGAGTGGTGGCCGCGGACAGCGACGACGCGGGCTGGGCGCTGGCCGATTTCCTCGATGAGCACTGGGGTCACATCGAACTGCACGTCGCGTTCATCGCTCTGGCCGCCATCTTCATCTTCTGCGGCCGCTCCGTCGACGCTGAGGGCAACGAGCCGGTACTCACGCGAATCGAGAAAATCGGGCTAACGCTGGTGACCCTGACCTACGGGATCCTGCTGGCCGGCGACGCGGTGGAGGGACAGACGGTGCCGCTGATGCTACCGTTTGCGATCGTCCTGTGCGGCTGGGGGCTCTGGCCAGTTCTGAAGCCTTGGGGAAACTCGGAAGCGCCGGCCCGCGTGTCGCTCTATCGCCGCTTCTTCGCCGGCAGCTTCGGGGTAACCGCCCTGACGCTGCTGATCTACCGTCTGATCACGGGCGGTTTTCCGGAACTGAGCACCTTGGCGACTGTGGGGTGACCGATGATCTCGTGCCGAGTACTGGGTCCGGTCGAGATCGTGGTGGACGGCGGCCCGGCGCCCGCCGAGCTGCTCTGGCGCAAGAACCTGGCGTTGCTGGTCTACTTGGCGCGCTCGCCGAAGCGAACGCGGTCGCGCGATCATCTCGTTGGGCTGTTGTGGGGCGAGAAGCCCGAGTCGGCGGCGCGGCATTCGCTGAACGAAGCGATCCGCGTGCTACGCAAGCACGTCGGTGCCGAGGGACTGGAGAGCGAGGGTGGCCAGGTCAGGTTGTCGCCCGAGGCAGCGGACCTCGACGCCGACCGGTTGGACGAGCAGCTCGAGGACGAGGACTGGCGCGGCGCGGCGGCGTTGATCGCCGGCGAATTCATGGAAGGGTTCAGCGTGCCGGGCTGCTCCGAGTTCGAGGACTGGCTGTACGCCGAACGGACGGCGCTGCGGGGTCGCTCGGTGGAGGCGCTGGTCAATCTGGCCGAACAGCTAATCGACGGCGGCGAGCTGCGCGAGGCGACGGCCGTGGCGCAGCGGGCGCTGGGGCTCGATGCGACGTCGGAGCTGGCGGCGGCCGCGGCGATCCGGGCGATCGCCATCGCCGGCGACCGCGCCGCCGCGCTGGCGCTCTACGATGCTTTCGCCGCCCGGCTCGAGGAGGAGATCGGGATAGAGCCCGACGAGGAGATCCAGGCGCTGGCCGAGCGGGTGCGGCGCGAGCGGACCTGGAAGCTGCCCGAGGCGGTGGCCGGACGCGAGGAGGAAGGGGCCGAGTCGCGGCGCGTACCGCTGGTGGGCCGCGAGCGCGAGCTGGCCCGGTTGCTCGACGCCTGGAACGCCTGTCGGGACGGCGGTCGC
>JASFTI010000303.1:0-4834 GCA_050053635.1 Gemmatimonadales bacterium | reverse complement strand
CGCTGGACGTTCGGGCTCGCCCCCGATGGGAGCCACCTCCTCTACTACCGGGATGGACACTTCCATACCTATGAAATGGCCGCGGGCCGTCACTACACGATCTCGCAGGAAGTCCCAACGTCGTTCATCAACACGGAAAACGACCGCCCAGTCGTCGATCCACCTATCTATCCCATCGGTTGGACCAGCGACAGTCGGGCGGTACTGCTGTACGACAACTGGGACATCTGGAAGGTCGCCGCACACGGTGACCGTGGGGTCAACCTGACGGTGAACGGCAAAGCCGATGGCATCCGCTATCGTCGGCGCTTCAGGCTCGACCCTGATGAGGAGGGGATCGACCTGTCGGAAGCGGTGTATCTGGCTCCCTACGGCGAGTGGACCAAGAAGGGGGGGGTGGGTCGGATCAACAGGGGCCGGCCGGGCGTCGAGATGTTGATGGGGGACGACGCCGGCTACGGTTCGCTGATGAAGGCGGAGGATGCCGAGACCTACCTGTACACGCGGGAGACCTACGAGGACTACCCGAACTACTACGTCACCGACGCATCGTTCACGCGTCCGCGGCAGATAACCGACGCCAACCCACAGCAATCGGAGTTCACTTGGACCGCGGGCTCGGTGCTGCTCGATTACGAGAGCGAGCATGGTGATCGGCTACAGGCGGCTCTCCACCTGCCGGCGGACTACGAGGAAGGGAAGAGCTATCCGACCATCGTCTATATATATGAGCGGATGTCACAGACCTTGAACCGCTACACCACGCCCAGCGCCAGCGGCTTCAACAAATCGGTCTACACCAGCAACGGCTACGCGGTGTTGATGCCCGACATCACCTATCGGGTGGACGACCCTGGGATGTCGGCGGTCTGGTGTGTGCTCCCGGCGCTGGAGGCGGCGATCGAGACCGGTGTAGTCGACCCGGAACGCGTGGGACTGATGGGCCATTCCTGGGGCGGCTACCAGACGGCGTTCCTGATTACGCAGACGGACGCCTTCGCTGCAGCGTTGGCCGGGGCACCGCTCACCAACATGATCAGCATGTACAGTTCGATCTATTGGAACACCGGTAGCGCGAACCAGCCGATCTTCGAGAGCAGCCAAGGGCGCTTCAGCGGCGGCTATTGGGAGGTGCCGGAGGCCTACATGCGGAACTCGCCGGTCTACTTCGCCGAGAACGTCACGACGCCGCTCCTGCTGCTGCACAACGATGAGGATGGTGCTGTCGATTGGAACCAGGGGATCGAGTATTTCAATACGCTACGCCGGTTGGAGAAACCGGTGGTGATGCTCCAGTACGTCGGCGAGAACCACGGCGTGCGGAAGCCGGCGAACCGGAAGGACTACACGGTCCGCATGCGCGAGTTCTTCGACCATCATCTGAAGGGCGAGCCGGCGCCCGATTGGTGGACGGAAGGCGTCCCGCACCTCGAGATGGAAGAGCACCTCGAGGAGCGGGCGAAACTGGTGAAGGGTAGGGACGAGGAGGAGGGATCGTGAGGCGAGCGGCTCGATCGACAACCGGAGGGTGAAAGGGTGGATTCGGCAAGTGGCAGGAGGTGAACGATGAAGGTGTTGAGAGGGCCGGGCCTGATAACGGTTGTCGCACTGACGGCCGCACATACGCTGGCTGCTCAGCAGCCGGAGAGCCGTCTCATCACGGTCAGCGGCGAGGCCGAGGTTCGAGTCGTACCAGACGAAGTAGTGCTCACGCTGGGTGTCCAGACCTCTGATCTTGACCTCGGCATCGCCAAGGCCGAGAACGATCGGCGCGTCGAGGCGGTTCTGGCGGCGGCCGAGTCGATTGGGGTCCAGAGAGAACACCTGCGGACCGACTACCTGCAGATCGAGCCGCGCTACAGAGACCGCTACGAGGCGTTCGAGTTTCTGGGCTACTGGGTCCAGAAGACCATCGTGGTGCGACTTCGTGAGCTAAGCGAGTTCGAGGAGTTACTGTCGGCGGTTCTCGAGGCCGGAGCGAACTTCGTTCACGGGATCGATTTCCGGACCACGGAGCTGCGGCAGCATCGCGACCGGGCACGGTCGCTGGCCTTACAAGCAGCTGCGGAGAAGGCCGAAGCGATGGCCGCAGAGCTGGACGAAAGACTGGGTAGACCCCGGTCGATCCGCGAGGACCACTTCGGCTATTGGTCTTCGTACGGTGCCTGGTGGGGCCGCCATGCGGGTGGGGTGGCCAGCCAGAACGTGGTTCAAAGCCTGGGCGCCACGCCCACCCAGCTCGAAGGGCCGACGACGCCCGGCCAGCTATCGGTGACGGCGCGAGTGACGGTCAGCTTCGAACTGGAATAGCCGGGCGGCCGCTGGTTGGCGGCAATCTACTTGTCGGTCGCCGGCGGTGGCCCGGGCTCCGGGTCGGTCGGCTGAGTCTCGATCGTGGGGAAGAGTCCCAGATCACCAGCGGGTCGCAGTTGTCCCGGCCTATCTGCGGGAGGCGCGGGCATCGGTCGCCGCTCGCCGGCGAGCTCGACGATGTGTGCTAGAGCCTCGGCGAACGTATAGCCGGCCCGTTCGGCGGAGTCCATGAACGAGACGCCCTCCGTGAGGTCCGGGTTCGGGTTCACCTCCAGCACATAAGGCTTGTTACCCTTGAGGCGAATGTCGAGCCGCGCGTAGTCGCGGCACTCCGTCGCCTGGTAGGCGCGGATCGCCACATCCTCGACCTTCTTCATTACCCGCTCGGGAAGTGGTGCCGGGCAGAGGGTGTGGACCTTGTGGTAGACCTCGGACAACGGGTTCCACTTCGCCGAGTAGGTGATGATCGGCGGGTACTCGGGCGGTAGCTTGGAGAAGTCGAACTCGACCGGTGGCAGGACCTCGGGCGGGTCGTTGCCCCAAACCGAAACGTGCAGCTCGCGGCCCTCGATGAACTCCTCGATGATGATGGCGCCGTACTCGTCGTAGACGTGCCGAACACGCTCCTCCAGGCGCTCGGGTTCGTAGAGCACCGAGTCCCGGCTCACTCCCGCACTGGCGTCCTCCCACACCGGCTTGACGATGACCGGGTAGCGGAGGCCCAGTCGCTTCGGCAGCTTCGGCTCGTAGAAGACCTTGAATCGTGGCGTCGGTACACGGTGATCCTGGAGGACGCGCTTCGTCAGCCCCTTGTCCTGGCAGAGCGACAGGGCGAAAGGCGCAGCTCCCGTGTAGGCGATCCGATATACGTCGTACATCCCGGCGATCGCCCCCTCCAATCCAGCGTCGTCGTGAAAGAACTCCACCAGATTGAAGATGACATCCGGCCGGTTGCGCTTGAGTACCCGCTCCAGACGCTTGAGATCGTTTTCCAGGTTGACGGCACGCGCTCGATAACCCTCGCGCCGTAACGCCCGGGCCAGGTCTCCGTACTCCTCCGTTACCGTAGGGACGTGGACCGGGTACTCGGGCTCGAACGGTAGCGTCGACAGATCGACATGCTGCAACCTCTCGTACCAATCCTCGCCGACCTGATTGTAGAGGACGACAACGGACTCGGGTGGCCCAAGCTCCTCGGGTTCCTGCGTCGGGACCGGCGCTCCTGTCTCGTCAGTCATGGTGATAGAGATTCTACTACAGGCAGGCCGTTTAGGGGAGTCAGCCCCACTTGCCCGCCGCGATCTCGGCCACCGCCTCGATCGCCGCCGCGATGTGCGCCTCGGTGTTGAACGGTCCCACCGAGAAGCGGACCGTGCCGCGCGGCGTCGTGCCGTGGTGCTCGTGGATCAGCGGAGCGCAGTGCAGCCCCGTGCGCGTCTGTACCCCGTAGTCGACGTCGAGAATGGTGCCGACGTCCTCGGCGTCGTGCTCCCCGACCGTCACCGACATGGTGGCCACGCGCCGCTCCAGGTTCTTCGTTCCCCAGACCGTGACACCCTCGATCTCCGCCAGACCCTCCTGCAGCATACCGAGCAGTTCGATCTCGTGCCGGTGGATACTCTCGAGACCCTTGCCCTCGATCCACTCGAGACCGGCAGAGAGCCCGGCGATCCCGGCCAGGTTCAGGGTGCCGGCTTCGAGTCGGTAGGGATAGTCCTCGAGGTGGTAAGGCGTCGCGCTCCGCACGCCGGTGCCCCCGAAAAGGGTGCCGGTAATCTCCGCACCGTCCGCCACGCAGATGCCGCCGGTTCCGGTGGGCGCCAGCAGGCCTTTGTGGCCGGTAAACGAGAGAAAGCTGATGTTGCACTCGGTCATGTCGATGGGCAGTACGCCCGCCGTCTGCGCGGCGTCGACCGCGAACGGGACGCCCTCATCTTTGCATACCGCTCCGATGGTCTTCAGGTCCTGGACGACGCCGGTGACGTTCGAGGCGTGGTTCACGATGACGAGCTTGCTGTTCTTGCGGATGGCCTTGCGGATCTCCTCGGGGTCGATGTACCCCTCGGAGTCCGGCACGACGTACGTGGCTTCCGCACCGTCCTTCACCTTGTGGTTGACCGGCCGGATGACGGAGTTGTGCTCGAGCATCGTGGTGACGACATGGTCGCCGGGTCCGATCATGCCGTTGATGATCAGGTTGAGGCTCATCGTCGCGTTCATCGTGAAGACCAGCCGGTTGGGGTCCTTCTCCACACCCGCCTCGACCAGGCTCTTGTTGAAGAGCGCCGACAGACGCTGCCGCGTACCGTGGATCATGTGCTCGGCATTGAGGGCGAGGTCGCAGCCGGTGCGCCCCGGGTTGACCCCGTTCTGGCGGTAAAAGTCCCGAACTGTGTCGTGCACGACGTCCGGCTTCGGGAAGCTGGTAGCAGCATTATCCAGGTAGACGAGCTGTTCCATCCTAGGCTCCTCGGTAGGCGAGCGGCTGGGGACTGCGGTTGGGAGCGCAAAAATAGCGCCT
>JASFTI010000302.1:0-4837 GCA_050053635.1 Gemmatimonadales bacterium | reverse complement strand
GCCATCGCGACTCGCTACAGTCCCACCTTGGAGGAAGTGAGGGCTCTGGCAACCACCGGCTACCCACCGCCGGCCCGGATCATCAGCGCCATGCTCAACAGCATCTTTCTCGATGCACTGGAGGGCGACGCCGAGCGCCTGCAGCGCATCAACCGCCTGCTCGAATCACTACCGCCCGATGCACCGAACACGGATGGGCTGAGGCCGATCGATCTGTTCGTCATCCGACCCTCACGAGACCTCGCTTCGCTGGCCGAGCGCCATCAAGGCAGGTTGCCGCGCTCTCTGCGATTCATCCTCCGCGGCCTGGGCATCCACCGTACGCGCGGCGCCGAACTCCTCAGCTACCTCATCTTCGAAGCGCCGTACATCAGTCGAGTCATGGAGCTCGGCTACGAGGACGCCCTGACCCGCTGGGACGAGCTGGAGCGGTTCTTCGAAGACGCGAGCTCCAGCGGCGCTTGAACCCGGATCTCACACCGGTCGGCCCGGGGGTCGGAGCGAGACGACCCGCCCCGACGTCCATGCCCGATGTCGGGCTATCGCATGGTCTTAGGCGTGCACGGCAGGAAGCGGCTTGAATATCCTTAGCATGCTAAGTATCTTGGGGGGACGAGTTGTGGCGGGCAGCACCCGGCCACTCCACTCATCTCACAGTACGACAAGGACTTAGGCGTAAGGTCCAACCCTCCAGAGGTTTCCGTCGACTTTTAGTGTCTACCAAATCTTAGGATACAAACGATCATGACAACACCGTCGCCCGACGAACCACGCCACCGCACCGCGAGTTCCGACCAGGTGCTCGCCGCATTGCGGCGCATCATGCGCGCTATGGACCTCCACTCCCACTACCTGGCTCACCGTCATGGGCTCACCGGGCCCCAACTGGTGGTGTTGCGTGAGATCGCGCGGCTGGGCGAAGCATCGGCGGGTCAACTGGCGCGCACGGTGAGCCTCAGTCAGCCCACACTGACGGGTATTCTGGATCGCCTCGAGCGGAAAGGCCTGGTGCGGCGACGGCGCGACTCGCGCGACAAGCGCCGGGTGCTGGTGGGTGTCACGCGTGCCGGTACGCGCTGTCTGTTGGCTCCGCCGCCACTGTTCCAGGAGTCGTTCCTGGAGCAGTTCAACCGGCTTCAGGATTGGGAGCAGGCCTTGATAATCTCCTCTCTCCAGCGGGTGGTCGCGATGATGGAATCGGTGGCGGAAAGAGGAATCGAGCCGGGTACCGTGATCGCTGAAGGGCTGAAGGGGGCGTAGAGTTATGTGCGGGATCTGCGGGGAGATTCGCAGCGACGGGCGGCCGGCTTCCTGCGCCGCGGTCGGTCGCATGGCCGAGGTGATGGGAGGGCGTGGCCCGGATGCGGAGGGCAGCTTTGCCCAGAACGGGGTCGCACTGGGGCACCGTCGGCTGAAGATCATCGATGTCAGCGAGCGGGCGCAGCAGCCGATGGTCGATAGCGACCTGGGGCTGGCGATCGTGTACAACGGTGCCATCTATAATTATCCGGAGCTACGGGCCGAACTGAGCGGCAAGGGCTATCGCTTCTTCTCCGCCGGGGACACGGAAGTCGTGCTCAAGGCCTATCACGCCTGGGGGGCGAGCTGTGTCGAGCGACTGAACGGCATGTTCGCGTTCGCGATCTGGGAGCGCGATAGCGGCCGTGTATTTCTCGGCCGCGACCGCCTCGGCATCAAGCCGCTCTACTATTCCGAGATCGATCACGGCCTGCGCTTCGCCTCGTCTCTGCCGGCCCTGCTGCGGAGCGGCGGAGTCGACACCGAGATCGACGGGACGGCGCTGCACCACTACATGACGTTCCACGCGGTGGTACCGCCGCCGCATACCATTCTAAGCGGCGTCAAGAAGCTGCCGCCAGCCACGACTCTGACTATCGAGCCCGACGGCCGACGCCAGGAGCACACCTATTGGCAGCTGAGCTTCGCGCGCGATGCCGAGGAGTCGCGCTACAGCTTCGAGGACTGGAGCCGGCTGCTGGTCGATGCGCTACAGCAGTCGGTGCAGCGCCGCCTGCTCGCCGACGTGCCCGTCGGCGTCCTATTGTCTGGCGGTCTCGACTCGAGTCTCGTCGTCGGGCTGTTGGCCGACGCCGGTCAGGACGGGCTCAACACCTTCTCCATCGGCTTCGAAGACGTCGCCGGGGAAGAGGGCAACGAATTCCGTTATTCCGATGTCGTCGCCGAGCGTTTCGCCACGCGTCACCACAAGATCGAAGTCGATGCCTCGCGTGTCCTCCCTTCGCTCGATGCCTGTGTCGAAGCGATGAGCGAGCCGATGGTCAGCCACGATTGTATCGGCTTTTATCTACTTAGCCAGGAAGTTTCACGGCACGTCAAGGTCGTGCAGAGCGGCCAGGGCGCAGACGAGGTGATGGCCGGATACTACTGGTATCCGCCGCTGATGAAGAGCAGCCAGCCGGTCGAGGACTACGCCGCTGTGTTCTTCGACCGTGACCACGACGAGTACGCGCGCGTCGTCCACCCGCGGTTCCTGAACGGTGATTTCAGTCGCGAGCTCGTGGCGCGGCATTTTGCGGAGGCGCCCGCCTGTCGTCCGATCGACAAGGCGCTGCACCTGGACACCACTGTCATGCTGGTCGATGATCCGGTTAAGCGCGTCGATAATATGACGATGGCCTGGGGGCTGGAGGCCCGGGTCCCCTTCCTCGATCATGAGCTCGTCGAGCTGGCCGCCAGGATTCCCGCCGAACTCAAGGTCGAGGGCGGCGGTAAACACATCCTCAAGGAAGTAGCGCGCTCGATCATACCGTCGGAGGTCATCGATCGGCCCAAGGGCTACTTCCCGGTGCCGACGCTGAAGTACCTGCGCGGGGACTACCTGGAACACGTTCGAGCGATCCTCAGCCGATCCGAAGCGCGGCAGCGCGAGCTCTTCAATCGCGACTACGTGGGCGAGTTGCTCGCCGACCCGGAATCGCACATCACGCCGCTGCAAGGCTCGAAGCTCTGGCAGATCGCCTTGCTCGAGTACTGGCTCCAGGTTCACAACGTCTGACTCTCGAGGTGGAACCCATGTCTCACCGCCGCAGACAAGCACACCGCCTGGATCGTAGCAGCAGTCCGTCGTTGCGCAGCAGCTGGGAGAAGCCGGCCGGACCGATCGCCGAGAAGATGGACTCGGAAGTCGCGATCGACATGGGCTGGGGTCGTCTGATCTTCGGTCACACCTTCGACTCCATCGAGCAGCTGGCTGAGGAGCTCTGCCAGGAGAAGGAGGGCGCGCGTGACATCGCCCTGTATCTCCGCGACCCTCACGTGCTACTCTCGCTGGCTCCCGATGAGCTGTTCCTCGATCCCTCGCACACCTACCGACTCTGGTCGTACGCCTACCGGCCGGCGCCACCGAGCGATTCGGGGTTCATCATTCGGCGCCTGAAGACGCGGGCCGACGCGAAGGAGGTCAATCGGATCTACGCCGCTCGTCATATGGTCACCTGCGACACCGACTTCATGGTCACCGAGTACGCCACACGTTTGCGGACCTACCTCATCGCCGAGTCGACGACCGACGGCAAGATCCTCGGCACGGTGACCGGCATCGATCACGTGGAGGCATTCAGCGATCCGGAGAACGGCACAAGTCTCTGGTCTCTGGCGGTGGATCCGCAGGCCGCGGTCCCCGGCATCGGCGAGGGCCTGGTGCGTCATCTGGCCGAACACTATTTCGCTCGGGGCCGCGACTACGTCGACCTCTCCGTGCTCCACGACAACCATCAGGCGATTCGGCTCTACGAGAAGCTGGGCTTCACGCGAGTGCCCGTCTTCTGCGTCAAGCACAAGAACCCGATCAACGAGCAGCTGTTCGTCGCCCCTCAGCCAGCGGCCGAGCTCAATCCCTATGCCGTAATCATCATCGAGGAAGCCCGCCGTAGGGGCATCAAGGTCGAGGTCCTCGATGAGGAGCTCGCTTACTTCCGGCTTAGCCTGGGCGGCCGCTCCGTCGTCTGTCGCGAATCGCTGACGGAACTCACATCCGCCGTCGCCTTCTGCCGCTGCGACGACAAGCGACTCACTCACCGGCTGCTGAACGGCGCCGGCCTGAGCGTGCCGAGCCAGCAACTGGCCGGCGAACAGGCGGAGAACCTGGCTTTCCTGGAGAGGTACGGCAGTGTCGTGGTCAAGCCCGCTCGCGGCGAGCAGGGCGCAGCTGTGCGCGTGGATGTTCGGACCCCCGACGACCTCCAGGAAGCCATCGAAGCGGCGCGCCGGGAGTGCGACGATGTGATCCTCGAGGAATACGTGGAGGGCGACGACCTGCGCGTCATAGTGATCGACAACGAGGTTGTGGCGGCCGCGGTGCGCAAGCCACCGCAGATCACCGGCAACGGTGAGAACACGGTGACCGAACTGATCGAGAAGTACAGTCGGCGACGTATGGCGGCGACCGGCGGTGAGAGCCGCGTTCCGCTGGACGACGAGACACAGCGCTGCGTCCGGCTGAGCGGTCACGACATGGACACGGTCCTGCCGGCCGGCGAGGTCGTCACAACGCGCCGCACCGCCAACTTGCACACCGGCGGAACGATTCACGACGTGACCGAGCGGCTCCATCCGACGCTGGCCGGAGTGTCCGTAGCGGCGGCCAAGGCGCTCGACATCCCCGTGGTCGGGCTCGACCTCGCCGTTCCCGACATCGAGGGGCCCGACTACTGGATCATCGAGGCCAACGAGCGGCCCGGGCTAGCCAACCACGAGCCGCAGCCGACAGCGGAACGCTTCATCGATCTGCTCTTCCCGCTGACCGCTCCCAGCACCGCCTGAGCGCGGGTCGGCCGGGGAGGCCGCTGGCGCGAGC
>JASFTI010000301.1:0-4860 GCA_050053635.1 Gemmatimonadales bacterium | reverse complement strand
CGGGGGACCTCGCTTCGTCTCCGACCTGGAACAATTTCTGGCCGTATCCGCCGCCGTGGCAGTAGTAGAGTGCTCTTCAGGAAGCCATGCGAGGTTAGAGAGGGCAGCCTGTCGCTGCCAACCCTGCCTCGCACCCGTTGAGGGTGTGCGCCGGGGAGTTCGGGGCGCACCCTCAACTCGGAGATTCAATTCTCAGCCGGAGCCGGCGGTCCAGCCGCCCGCGCAGTGTTCCGACGGTGTCCTCTGCCTTCCGCAGTCCTAACGCCTCGCCCAACTCGCGTCGCTCGCCTTCGTCCATAGCCCGCAGCCGGGCCAGTAGACGGGCGCCCGCGTCAGCAGTAACTCTGTCGCTGGTCACGGAGTCCGTGGAATCCGGGATTCGGAAGTCGGGTGATCCCGCCTCTCCCCTCCCGGATTCCCCGATACCACGGATTCCGCGGGTAACACGGATTCCTCGGATTCGCAATCCCTCGCTCCTTAACTCGCGGTTCTGGAGTTCGTGAATACTCCAATCCCGAGTTCCGGAATTCGCGGATACCCGAATTCAAGATTGGGGGATCAATCGTCGCGGCCGATCTCGAGCATCCGGGCCAGCGCTTGGTGGGCGCGCTGGCGGATATCGGGTGGTACGTCTACCTCGTAGCGGCCGAGTCGCAGCGACGCCAACGTGTTCTCCAGTGTGATCTTCTTCATGTGCGGGCAGAGCGTGCACGGCCGCACCATCTCTTTGTCGGGGTGTGCTTCCTGGACGTTGTCGGACATCGAGCACTCGGTGACCAGCAGGATCCGCTGCGCGTCGGTATCGTCCACGTACCTCACCATGGATGTCGTCGAACCCACGAAGTCCGCCTCCGCGCATACCTCCGGCGAACACTCCGGATGCGCCAGGATCACCAGCCCAGGGAATTGCCGCCGGTAACCGTGTAGCTCCTCGACCGTGAACTGTTCGTGCACGATACAGCGGCCCTTCCAGGCGATCACCTCGACGTCCGTTTCCTTCTGTACGTTGCGCGCCAGGTACTCGTCGGGCAGGAAGATGACGCGGTCCACTCCCAGCGACTCTACCACGGCCCTGGCGTTGGCCGACGTGCAGCAGATATCCGACTCGGCCTTTATGTCGGCCGGCGTGTTCACGTAGGTAACGACCGGCACGCCCGGATAGCGCTCCTTCATCAACCGCACGTCCCCCGCGGTGATGCTCTCGCTCAACGAGCAGCCGGCGTCGAGATCGGGTATCAGTACCCGCTTCTCCGGGTTCAGGATCTTCGCGGTCTCCGCCATAAAATGGACGCCGCAGAAGACTATAGTGTCCTGCTCGACGTTCATCGCCGCCTGGGCCAATCCCAGCGAGTCGCCCTGGAAGTCGGCGATCCCGTAGAAGATCTGCGGCACCTGGTAGTTGTGGGCGAGGATGACCGCGCCGACCTCCTGTTTCAGACGCAGAATCTCATGGATGATCGGTGCCTGAAGCCGCCACTCAGCCTCCGGTACCAGATCCGAGATCTTATCGTATATGTGGGCCGTATCCGCGGCCACTTGCGGCGTGTACTCGAGCTGGTCGATGTCTTTCGTCGTCGTCATATATCCCACAGTTACTTGCTGGGCAGCCGGGGCTGCGTTGGGATCCGGGTCCCCATCTCACATACGCGGTGCCCAAAAGATTCGACATAGACGGGTCGAAAATCAAGCCGTCGCCCCGGCACCTTGACCGCAGCGGACGGCCCCGGTGATATTCCGGAGGCCGCGAGGGGAGCGAGGGGCCGCGGGTCGGCGTCTTACAGGGCGCGCGATTCGAGGAAAGTCCGAGCTCCACAGGGCAGGGTGCCGGGTAACGCCCGGGCGGCGAAAGCCGACGGACAGTGCCACAGAGAATAGACCGCCGGCGGCCGGCGCGCGAGCGTGCGGTGGCCGGTAAGGGTGAAACGGTGGAGTAAGAGCCCACCGCCCGTGCGGGTAACCGCCGGGGCACGGCAAACCCCACCCGGAGCAAGGCCAAGCAGGGGACAGTGGTGGCCCGCCGCGTGATGATCCCCGGGTAGGCCGCGTGAGGTGCCGGGCGACCGGCGCCCCAGATGAATGGCCCGCTGAACAGAACTCGGCTTACGGCTCCCCTCCGCGGCTTTTTGTTTGCCCGACAGACCTCGAGAACGGGGAGCGACACGTGCCTGAGAACGGCGTCGTCCACTTCGAGCTACAGGAGCGGAGCCTAGACAACGGCCTACGGGTGATCGTCCAGGAGGACGACAGCGCGCCCGTCGTCTCGATCCACATCATGTATCACGTCGGGTCGAAGCACGAGCGGCCTGGCCGGACCGGCTTCGCGCACCTCTTTGAGCACCTGATGTTCCAGGGCTCCGAGCATGTCCCAGACGAAGCCCACTTCAGGCTCATACAGGACGCCGGCGGTACACTGAACGGAAGTACCTGGTTCGATCGGACGAACTACTTCGAGACGTTGCCGTCGAACGAGATCGAGCTCGGGCTGTGGCTCGAATCGGACAGGCTCGGCTGGTTCGAGTCGGCGATCACGCAAGAAAAACTGGACAACCAACGCAGTGTCGTGAAGAACGAGCGTCGCCAGGCATACGAGAACAGGCCCTACGGCCTGGCGGTCGAGACCATCCTGAAGATGGCCTATCCCGAAGGGCATCCCTACCGCCACCCGACTATCGGCTACATGGAGGATCTCGATACGGCCAGCCTGGAAGATGTCCGGGAGTTCTTCAGGACGTTCTATACACCGGACAACGCAGTGCTCGTGCTGGCTGGAGCATTGGAAGCCGAGCGTGGCTACGAGCTGGCTGAGGTGTACTTCGGCGAGATCCCGCGCGGCCCGGGCACGTCCCAGGTGACGGCGCCCGCTGTGCCGCCCGGTTCCGAGGTCCGCGAGACGATCTACGACAACGTGCAGTTCCCACGCGTCTACATCTTCCACCACTCACCCGCGTTCGGGCAGCCGGACTTCGAAGCTGCAGACGTGCTGAGCGGCGTCCTCTCCGACGGCAAGTCCTCACGTCTGTACCGCAAGCTCGTCTATGAGGATCGGATCGCTCAGGACGTCTCGGCCCAGGTCTGGCCGACCGAGGATTGCGGGTTTTCCTTCATCGTGGCCACCGCCCGCCCCGGCGTCTCGGCCGAAGCGCTCGAGTCGGCGATCCTCGAGACGCTCGACGACATTAGAGCGGGAACGATCACGCAGCACGAAGCGGAGGGCGGTGTCAACCGAGCGACGCGCGAGCTGGTGAACGCCTTCGACGGTGTCGGCAGCCGCTCCGACGCCATAGCCACATCGGCGACCTTCCTGGGTCGTCCCGAGTACGTCAACGAGCTGTTCCCACGTGTGCGGGCCGTGACGGGTGAGGCGATGGTGCAGGTAGCCAAGCGGTGGCTGGTCCCCGAGCGGCGAGCCACGTTATACGTCTTGCCGAAGCACTCTGGGGAGGGCGGCGAGTGATGGCGGGGCGCGCGTCGGTGGATCGCAGCCAGCGTCCGAAGGCCGGACCACCGCCGAAAATCGTTCTTCCTGCGTTCAAGAGATTCCGTCTCGCCAACGCGTTGACCGTGCTCGCGGTTCGACACGACGATATGCCAGAGGTCTCGGCGCGGCTCGTCCTACCGTTCGGTGCCTGCGAGGACGCGAGGGAGCATGCCGGAACGGGCCTACTCACGGCTCGCGCACTGACGGAAGGTAGCGAGCAGCGGTCGGCTCGCGAGGTCGCCGAGTGGCTGGACCACCTGGGTGCCCGCTTCAGCCTCGACGTCGACCATGACGCTACGGTCCTCAGCCTCCACTTCCTGACTCAGGTGATAGACGGGGCCTTCGATCTGTTGGCAGAGGTCGTAGCGCGACCTGCCTTCGATGCCGCCGAGGTCGGACGGCTCCGCGACGAACGCTTGGACGAGATCGCCAGCGGATTGGACGAACCGCGGATCGTGGCGAGTCTGCGCCTGGGAGAGGCAACCTTCGGCTCACACCCGTACGGTATGAGAGCGGGCGGTGTGGAGGAGACGGTTCGTGAGATCGACGCGTCGGTACTGAGCGATTTCCACGCGCGCTTCTACCGCCCCTCCCATGCGACACTGATCCTCGTGGGAGATGTCCCGGGGCTGGACGAGCTCAAAGACCGGCTGGAGGACGCCTTCGGCCCCTGGCAGGGAGAACCGGACCCGGCCACGGCCGCCGCAGAGCCGGAACCGATCGAAGAACGTCGGCTGTGGGCCGTCTCTTGGCCCGGTGCCCAGTCGGAAATCCGATTGGGCGGTATCGGGATCGCGCGTCCCGACCCCGATTACTACGCGACACTCATCATGAACGCCATCTTCGGAGGCCTCTTCAGCTCGCGTATCAACATGAATCTGCGCGAGGACAAGGGTTGGACCTACGGAGCATCCTCGCGCTTCGATGCCCGCAAGCGTAGCGGTCCGTTCTTCGTGGCCACGGCGGTCGATGCGGCGGTGAGCGCCGACGCGGTCCGTGAGATCATCGGCGAGATGCAGCGTATGAGATCGGAGCCCCCCGGTGACGAAGAGATGGAGCTCGCCGTTAACGCGGTCACCCTCTCACTGCCTCGGCTGTTCGAGACCGTCGACCAGGTCGCCGGCCGCATTGCCCACCAGGTCGTCTACGGCTTGCCCGACGACTACTGGGAGTCATACGCCGACCGCTTCCGCGCCGTTACCGCCACCGATGTACAACGTGTGGCCGGCCGGTTTCTGGAGAGCGAGCGGTCTGCCATCGTCGTCGTCGGCCCCGTTGAAGAGTTCCGACCCCAGCTCGAGGCTTTGGGGCCACTCCAGATCCGTGACATCCACGGACGCCCGACCGAGCCCTAGGGCCAGAGCCCGGCGCTTGCTTACCCA
>JASFTI010000300.1:0-4889 GCA_050053635.1 Gemmatimonadales bacterium | reverse complement strand
GAAGCTGAACGCTTTGCAACGGCTGGCGCCCGTACCGCTGCTCGTCGCCTCCGACTTCGAGTACGGACCGGGTACGAGGCTGGGCGGCATCTATGCGCTCCCCTATCTGCTGTCGCTGGGCGGCGGCACGATGTTCCCGCCGCTGATGGCGTTCGGCGCCGTGGGCGACGAGCGCATCGCCTACGAGCTGGGCAGGATAACGGGTCTCGAGGGACGGGCCGTGGGGGTGCACCTGAACTTCGGGCCCGTGCTGGACGTGAACAGCAACCCGGACAACCCGATCATCAACACGCGCTCCTTCGGCGAGGACCCCGAACTGGTCGCGCGGTTGGGCGCCGCCTTCATTCGCGGCGCGCACGCGGCGGGCCTGATGACGACCGCCAAACATTATCCGGGCCACGGCGACACGCACGTCGATTCGCACATCGACCTACCGCAGACCACCGCGACCCGGGCGCGGCTCGACACTCTGGAGCTGGTACCGTTCGAGCGGGCGGTCGAGGTAGGTGTCGATGCGATCATGACGGCGCACATCGCGGCGCCGCGCATACTAGGTCCCGACGCGCCGCCGGCGACGCTCTCTCCCTATTTCCTCGACGGACTGCTGAGGAGCGAATTCGATTTCGACGGTCTGATCGTCACCGACGCCATCAGGATGGGCGCGATCGTCAGCCGCTACGGCACCGGAGAGGCTGCGGTACGCGCGCTGGAAGCGGGCGCCGACATCATCCTGATGCCGGTGGATGTGAGGGAGACGATCGACGCGGTCACGGCCGCTGTCCGCGATGGTCGCCTGGCCGAGGAACGGGTCGCCGGCGCGGTGCGCCGGGTGCTCGAGTTGAAAGCGCGGGCCGGCCTTTACAAAGGCCGGCTGGTCGACCCGGAGAGGTTGAGCGAGATCGTGGGGGCTCGCGAGCACGTCGCGTTCGCCGATAGCGTCGCCCAACGGTCGATCACTCTGCCTCGCGATCACGATGGTCTCGTCCCGCTCGCCGAATCGGGGATAGGTCGCGTGTTGAGCTTGATCTTCGCGCGTCGTAACGATCCCGTGGCGGGCCGCGCGTTCAACGGGATCATCGCCGGGGCGGCGGACAGCCTGGAAGCCGTCTGGCTGGACTACGGCACACACCCCGCGACCTACGACTCGTTGGCCGTGAAGGCCGATTCGGCCGATCTGGTGCTCGTCTCCGTGTACGTGTCCCCGTCGGCCGGTGAAGGCACGGTCGCCGTCCCCCCGTCGTTCGCGGCGTTCGTGGACGGTCTCGTCTCGGCGGGAGGCCGTACTGTTGTTCTTTCGTTCGGCAATCCGTACCTGCTGACCGATTTCCCCGAGGTCGGAACGTATCTCATCGCCTGGGGCGGCAGGGAAGTCTCGCAGCGGGCGGCGGCGCGGGCGCTGCTGGGAGAGGCAGCGATCACCGGTGTGTTACCCATCTCGCTGCCGCCCTATCACCAGGCCGGGGAAGGATTGGTGCGCCAGGCGCGGGCCGCTTCGGAACCGGCGAGGAGGTGACGGTTGAGCGGGGCCCCCAGGACGCTCGACCTCGCCGTCATCGTCGTCTACCTGGCGGGCGTAACGCTCTGGGGCGCCTGGCTGGGTCGAGGTCAGACCGGAGGGCGCGACTACTTCCTCGGTCGCCGGTCGATGCCCTGGGGGGCGGTGATGCTCTCGGTGGTCGCCACCGAGACCAGCACGTTGACGTTCCTCAGCATCCCCGGGGTCGCCTACCTGGGCGGCCTGGGCTTTTTGCAGCTCACCTTCGGCTATCTCGTGGGGCGCATCGCCGTCGCCGCGGCGCTGCTGCCGGCGTACTACCGGGGCGAGCTGGCAACGGCGTACCAGATGCTCGAGTCGCGCTTCGGCCTGGGGGCGCGACGCTTCACCTCGGGCATCTTCATGGTGACGCGCCTGCTGGCCGATTCGGTGCGTCTCTTCGCAACGGCGATCCCGCTGGCGCTGGTCACCGGTTGGCCCTACCCGGTCTCCATCGCGGTGATCGGAGCCCTGACGGTCGTCTACACGTACCTCGGCGGGATCAAGGCGGTGATCTGGGTGGACGCCGTGCAGATGGGGCTCTATCTGGTGGGCGCTGTCGCCGCGGCGGTCGCGCTTCAAACCCTCGTGCCGGGAGGTTGGGCTAGCGCGTTCTCTGCGGCGGGCGACGCGGGCAAGCTGGCGGTCTTCGACTTCTCGTTCGATGCGAGCCTGCCGTACACTTTCTGGGCCGGCCTCTTCGGTGGCGCGTTCCTCTCCGCGGCGTCCCACGGGACGGATCAGCTGATCGTGCAGCGGCTGCTGACCTGCAAGGACTTGCGCGCGAGCCAGCGGGCGTTGGTGGCGAGCGGCGTTGCCGTCATCGTCCAGTTCGCGCTCTTCTTGGGCCTCGGACTGGGGCTCTGGGTGTTGTACGGAGCGCAAACGTTCGATCGGGCGGACGAGATCTTCGCTCGCTTCATCGTGGAAGAGCTGCCGCCGGGTCTGACCGGTCTGCTGGTGGCGGGCATCTTTGCGGCGGCGATGTCGAGCCTCTCGTCATCGATCAACTCGTTGGCTTCGGCTTCTGCTTACGATTTTTGGGCGCCGGCGCGAGGATTGGCGGCAGACGACGCCGGTGCGTTGCGGGTGGGCAAAGCCTTCACGCTCCTCTGGTCGGTCCTGCTGGTTGCCGGTGCTCTCTTGTTCATACCGCTGAGCCGGGGGACGACGGCGGTGGAGGTGGCGCTGGGGATCGCCTCGCTGGTCTACGGCGGACTACTGGGCGCGTTCGCCCTGGCGCTCTTCGTGCCGGCGGCGCGCGGGCGCGACGCGGTGGTCGCCATCGCGGCCGGGGTCCTGGCGATGGTCGCGCTGTGGAGCTTCGGTCGTGCCTACGTCGCCTGGCCGTGGTACGTCTTCATCGGCACGCTGCTGACGTTCGGCGTCGGTCGCGTCTCGTCGGCCATCACGGTGGCGATCGGCAGGCGGAGATGAGATCGCGGAACGTGATAGGGATCGATGGTGGCGGCACGGCGACGCGGGCCGTGGTCCTCGACGAGTGGGGTGACGAGCTGGGCCGCGGCGCGGCCGGCCCGGCCGTGACCGATCGGGACGGTGGCGCGATCGAGATCGAGGCGCTGGCGGCGGCCGCGCAGCGTGCCGCTGCAGCGTCGCGCGTCGAGTTTCCCGTCGCTGCACTGTGCGCCGGGCTCGCCGGGGTGGGACGCGAGGAGGAGCGGGCCGCGGCCGAAGCGGCCCTGACGGCGCGCGGCATCGCGTCGAGCACACGGGTTGTGACCGATGCCGAGGCCGCCTTCCACGATGCCTTCGCCGACGGGCCCGGGATCCTGGTGATCGCCGGGACCGGATCGATAGCCTGGGGCCGGGCCGAGGACGGGCGTGAGGCCAGGGCGGGAGGCTGGGGCCCGCTGGTCGGCGACGAAGGGAGCGGCTACGACATCGGCCTGCACGGCCTGCGGGCGGCGCTGCGAGCCGCCGACGGTCGGGGAAGCGAGACCGAGTTGCTCGCCCGGTTCGCCGCCCAGCTGGGCGCCGCCGAGCCGCAAGGTCTGGTGACGTGGGCGGCGAACGCTGGGAGGCCGGAGATCGCCGGGCTGGCGCCGCTGGTCTGCGACCTGGCGCGGGCTGGCGACGGGGTCGCCGCCCAGATCGTCGACGCCGCCCTCGCCTCGCTCGCGGGCCATGTGGCGGCTCTGCTGGCGCGCCTCGGTCCCTGGACCGCGCCGCCGGGTCTGGCGCTGGGCGGTGGCCTGCTATGCGCCGGCGGCCCGTTGCGCGATGCGATGATAGCGATCGTGGCCGACCTTCCCTGCGTTCCACTAGCCCGAGAGGTAGATGCAGCGCAAGGCGCGGCAAGGATGGCCCTGCGGGAACTGCAGGAATCGGATTGAGTCTATTTGGACATTGGACAGCGGACATTCGATTACCGACGCTCGAGGTCATATGCTACGATCGACGGCCAACGTTCGACGCCCGACGTCCTCCGCTGAGCCTTGGAAGTCGGGCGTCGTTAGTTGAATGAGAACTGGAACTCGATAGTCGGCTGTTCGCTGTCGAATGTCGACGCAGTCTTCACACATCAGAGGTCATGATGAACAGCGGTTGCCGCAAAAGTGTCTTGTACAGCGGGCGCAGCCGCTGCGGATCATAGTACTTGTGCAGGTCGACCAGCTTCTTGCGGCCGGAGATCACATCGATGGGCACGCTGTCGTAGACGCCGTTGCGCAGGCTGACCAGGCGGCCGGTGCTGCCCGATAGAACCAGGTCGAGCGCCAGATTGCCGAACGCCATAGGGACGATCGAGTCCAGAGCATCGGGATTGCCGCAGCGCACCAGGTAGCCGAGCCGCTGATTGACGACGTTGACACGCTGTCCCTCGTTCTTGCTCGGCGACAGGTCCTTGAGCAGCGCAGAGACCGTATCGCCGATCCCGCCCAGCTTGCGGTGCCCGTACTGGTCCGTCTCTTCCGTCTCGAACGACATCTCTCCCTGGTGCTCCATCGTCGCACCTTCGGAGACCAGCACGACGGCGTACTTGCTGGGGTTCATGTTGCGGTCCTCGATCAGCAGCTCGAGCAGCCGCTCGATGTCGAAGCGGTGCTCCGGTATGCAGCAGCGGTCGGCGGCGCCGGCCATCGTCGGTAGCAGGGCGGTGTATCCGGCGTAGCGCCCGAAGACCTCGATGACCAGGAACCGTTCGTGCGAGCCGGCGGTGGTACGGAGGCTGTGTGTCAATTCGATCGTGCGGGTGACACAGGTGCTGAAGCCGATGCAGTAGTCTGTCCCCGGCACGTCATTGTCCATCGTCTTCGGGATCGCCACGACCTTGACGCCCTCTTGATGCAGGCGCATGGCGTAGCTGAGCGTGTCGTCGCCGCCTATCGGGATGAGC
>JASFTI010000299.1:0-4897 GCA_050053635.1 Gemmatimonadales bacterium | reverse complement strand
CGACGGTCCTCGCCGTGGCGACCGCGACGTTCATCGCCTGGCTGCTTTTCCCCGGCCTCTTCCGCGGGATCGCCGAGTGGGCCTCGGCGTTCTTGCCGTGGGTCGATCCGAGCCTCGGTCGCGTCTCTTTGGCCATCTTCGCCGCGGTGGCGGTGCTGGTCATCGCTTGTCCATGCGCCTTGGGGCTCGCTACGCCCACGGCGCTGATGGTCGGCACCGGCATGGGCGCCGAGAACGGTGTACTGATTCGCAGCGGTGCCGCCATCCAGGTGCTGAAAGAGATCGACACCATCGTGCTCGACAAGACGGGCACCATCACCCGGGGCGAGCCGGGCGTCACTGACGTCGTAGCGGCGGCGGGCTGGCGCGAGGCGGAGACGCTGCGTTATGCGGCGAGTGCCGAATCGGGCTCCGAGCATCCTATCGGCGCCGCTATCGTCGCTGAGGCTGTGTCGCGGCAATTGACGGTGATCGAAGGCACTGCCTTCGAAGCGTTGGTCGGGCGTGGCGTCCGCGCGCGGATCGATGGACAGTCCGTTCTCGTCGGCAACGTGCGTCTGATGGAGGAAGAGAGCGTGGCAGTGGGCGAGCTCGCGGACGAGCTGGCGCGGCTAGAGGGCGAGGCGAAGACCGCCATGTTCGTCGCCGTCGCTGGCCGGCCGGCCGGAGTCATCGCGGTGGCCGACACGCTCAAAGACGACTCGCAAGGCGCGGTCGCCCAGCTCAAGCGCTACGGCCTCGAGACCGTGATGCTGACCGGCGACAACCAGCGAACGGCGAACGCCATCGCTCAGGCAGTGGGCGTCGATCGCGTTATCGCCGAGGTACTGCCCGACCAGAAGGTGAACGAGATAAAGCGGCTGCAGGAGGAAGGCCGGCTGGTCGCCATGGTGGGCGACGGCATCAATGACGCGCCGGCCCTCAAGCAGGCCGACGTGGGCATCGCCATCGGCACCGGCACCGACATCGCCATCGAAGCGGCGGACGTCACCTTGGTACAGGGCGACCTCTCGGCGGTGGTGCGTGCGATCCGCCTCTCACACGCTACGTTCCGCAAGATCCGGCAGAATCTGTTCTGGGCCTACTTCTACAACGTGATTGCCATCCCGGTGGCCATCCTCGGATTCCTACACCCGGTCATCGCCGAGGCGGCCATGGCGATGAGCTCGATCAACGTCGTCACCAACGCCAACCGCTTGCGGCGAGTGGATATCCGTAACGACTAAGCACAAGCTACGGGGCCAGACAAGGTGAGTAGCCGAAAGATGAATCTTCGCGTCGAGCTGCTGGTCACGCCCGACTGCCCGCACGCCGAAGCGGCGGAACAGTTGGTACGGCGCACGGTCACTCGCCAGGCACGGGCTACCTCGGTCGTCTGTACCGTGGTCGCCGACTCGGCTGAGGCGGAAAGGCTCGCATTCCCCGGTTCGCCGACGGTACGGGTGAACGGCGACGACCTGGAGGGATCCGATCCGGGTCCGCCGGCCTACGCGTGTCGCAGGTACGAGGGTGGTGAAGGCCTACCACCTGAGTGGTTACTCGAAGCGCGGATTCTGCGAGCGCTGGCCCCGCGACATCTGCTCTTCCTCTGCGTGGCGAACTCGGCGCGCAGCCAGCTGGCGGAGGGAATCGCTCGCCGGCTGGCGCCCTACGGCGTTCGGATCTCGTCCGCCGGCTCGGAGCCGGCGCGGGTGAACCCGTACGCGATCCGCGCGCTGGAAGAGATCGGGATCGACGCCTCGGGCCAGCGCTCCAAGGGGGTGGACGAGATCCGTGGCATGGATGGGCCGACGGTCGATGCGGTGATCACCTTGTGTGCGGAAGAGGTGTGCCCGGTCTGGCTGGGCGAGGCTTACCGTATCCACTGGCCGCTCCCCGACCCGGCGGCTGCAACGGGAAGCGAGGAGGAGGTCTTGGCTTCCTTCCGCAGCGTGCGCGACATTCTCCGTAAACGACTGACGGCGTTGTTCGAAACCGCGCGGTGAGCGAGCGCAGCCCGTGCGTTGGGGAGTCCTTGACCAGTCGGCGCGGGATCCCAATCATGTCTCTGCGCCAACCATAACGCGGCCGGCTAGTGGCCGGGGCTTCGCAACATCTTCCGTGGGGTGTCATCGACTGCCGGCGCCGGCAGCCGAAAGGGGTTTCTGGAATCGCCAATACAGGAGGGCCGGGTCATGAGGAAAGCCACCTCGATAGTGCTGGCAGTGCTCGTTCTGGCGCTGGTCGTCACACCCGGGCAGGCTCAGAATTTGAGCTTGGGACCCAGGGTTGGAATCGGCTTCGCCAACGTCGGCGGCGACGTCGAGGACACCAACTCGAACTTCGGCTTCAACATCGGCGGGACCTTCGGTATTCAGCTCCACGACTATTTCCGGCTCGAGATCAACGGTCAGTACGTCCAGAAGGGTTTCTCGGAGGAAGGGCCTGTCGAGATCGACGGGATCGTGGAGGGGAAGGGCTCCTTCAACGTGAACTACCTGGAGTTCATGGTTCCCGCGACGTTGACCATACCGATCCCGAACAGCCCGATTACGCCGAGGCTGCTCATGGGGCCGGCACTCGCCATCGAGGTGAGTTGCGGTATCTCGGCCGAGGCAGCGGATATCGAGGTCAGTTTCGGCTGCGGCGAAGTGGACGTCGAGACCAAGAGCATCGACTTCTTGATCTTCTTCGGCGGCGGTGTCGATTTCAGCCTCGGGGTTGGCGCGCTCAGCGTGGATCTCCTCTACGACCTCGGCCTGACGAACCTGAACGACGTGACGGGTGACCCGACCTCGATCAAGAGCAGGAACTTCCAGATCGTGACCGGCTACAGGTTCTTCCTCGGCGGCTGATTCCGCGTGAGGCGTATGCAGCGGGCCGGAATCACGCTGGCCCGCTGCGTCTCTGGTCATTGTGGGCATCGCTGCCCGCTCCCTTGTGGTTCTCAGCAGCGCGAAGCGACTGTGGCAGCGCACCTGTCGTCGCCGTGGGCGGACCCGCATCTTTGGCGTAACGCTCCATCCAGTAGCCACCCTTTCGAAGGAGTCCAGCGATGCCTATTAGGGCCGTGAGACGATTTCTGATCGGTTGGACGAGCTGGTGCCTCGCGATCCTCTCCCCACTGACGGGTCCCCTGTCGGCCCAAGTAGAAGGCCCACGCGATCCTGACTGGAATGCGTATCACACGACCCAGCGTGCCTACGCTCTACTGGAAGGTTGGGCCAGGCAGTTTCCCGGATTGACGAGTCTCTACTCGATCGGTGAGACGCTGGAGGGGACCCCGCTTCTGGTCCTGGAGATCACGAACAAAGCGACCGGCGAGCCGCTCGAGAAGCCGGGCTACTACTACGACGGGAACATTCACTCGGGCGAGCTGACGGGCGCCGAGGTGGCGCTCCATTTCGCCTGGTACCTGCTCTCGAACTACGGCGAAGACCCCCGGGTTACCCGCCTCGTGGATACGAGAACGCTTTACGTCCGCCCCAAGTTCAACCCCGATGGCGCGGACATCGCGCTGATGACAGAGGCTAACCTGCGTAGCACACCGCGTCCCTACGACGAGGATGGCGATGGGGCACTGGACGAGGATCCGGCGAACGACTTGGACGGCGATGGCGGCATCACGCAGATGCGGGTGCCGACCGCCACCGGTCTCTGGAAGCCGAGTCCGTCGGACCCGCGCGTCATGGTGCGGCGCGGTGACGGCGAGGCGGAGGGCGAGTTCTACGCGCTCTACTCGGAGGGTGTCGACGACGACGGCGACGGCCTGTTCAATGAGGACGGGATCGGCGGCATCGACATGAACCGGAACTTCCCGCGCAACTGGGGTCTGGAATTCGAGCAGCGCGGTGCTGGGCCGTATCCGCTGTCGGAGCCCGAGACCCGGGCGACCATCGAGTTCTTGAATTCCCATCGCAACATCAGCGGCGTGTTCCATGGTCATACGTCCGGCGGATTCCTCTTCCGGCTGCCGTCCACGACGTCGTGGGACGACTTCAACCTGGCCGACCAGGATCTCATCTTGGAGATGTCCCGGAAGTACGAGACCACGACGGGGCAGCGAGCGCGGCCGAGCTACAGCGACCCGCGCGTGCATCGCTACGGTACCTTGATCTCCTGGTCGTACTGGGATTTCGGGGTCGTGGGTTTCGTACCGGAGTTCTGGGGCGGTTTCGGTCGCGACTACGACGACGACGGCGACGTATCGGAAGTGGAACGCCATCGGTGGAACGAGGAGGAACTGTCCGGCGAAGGATTCGTCGAATGGAAGCCCTACGATCATCCACAGCTGGGCCGCGTGGAGATCGGCGGGTGGCACTCCAAGTTCACCAGACAGAATCCACCGCCGCACCTGTTGAAGGGCGAGCTCGAACTTTATGTGCCGTGGATGATCTGGCTGGCCGAGATCAGCCCGCGGATCGTCCTCAGAGATCTGGAGGCGACGCCGCTGGGCTCGGATCTGTTCAAGATCACGGGCACCGTCGAAAACGAAGGGTATCTACCGACGAACATCACTCACCGGGCACGGGAGGCGAAAATCGCGGTGCCGGTCCGAGTCATCATGGAGTTGACCGATGCAGAGCTGGTGAGCGGCTCGCCGCGGACCGACATCGGCCACCTGATGGGTACCCGCGACGCGCAGCGTCCGACCGGTGCCGCCGCGATGCGCCGGACGATCGAGTATGTGGTCCGCGCCACGGGGACCGACGCGCGCGTGACGATCACTGCAAGGTCCGAGAAAGGTGGCACCGTGCGGCGCGATCTGCCGCTCGGCGGCAGGGGATGAGGGCGTTGCTGTCGGCTGTTGAACCTGGGATCCGGTTCCGATGTCGCTGATCCTATTGCTGACGCTGGTCGCGGTCGGCCTCGCCTATCTCGTCCTCGAGCGCCTTCGCCTCGATCACCACCGTAAGGC
>JASFTI010000298.1:0-4913 GCA_050053635.1 Gemmatimonadales bacterium | reverse complement strand
AACTCGCGTGTCGCTCCATGGGCCTAGCATCGAATGCTGATCACCGGCCACTGATCATCGGTTTACCGCATACCGCCCACCGACCCCCTGGTCCGAGTCTTGCCCTCCCAATGGGGTGACGGGCCGCTGGCTAGCAGGGCAGCGGTCTCCGTGTTGGCCTGACCCCTAACGTCTACCCGCCGTTCGGGCCGGTGGGCCCCATCGAACAGACGTCTTGCCGTTGCCGGAGCGATATCAGTCCGGCGCTGACCGGTCAGAATGACCGAACGGCGCCCCGAACCGGTACCGGCCGGCTGAGCCGAGGAAAGCTGGGATGGCGCGAGATAGGCGCGGCTACACGCTCGTCGAGATGATCGTCATCATGGTCATGCTGGCCGTGGTGGTGGCGGTGGCGGTGCCGCGTGGTCTGAAGACGAGCCCGCAGCTGCAGGTCGACCTGGCAGCGCGGGGTCTGGTGCGGGACCTGGAGAAGGTCCGCATGCGGGCCATCGCAGCGAAGCGGCAGGTGCGGTTCAGCTTCAGCGAGGGTGAGGCGTTTTACACGGCCTATATGGATATCAGTCCGGGACGGACGGGGACGATCGCGAGCACCGATGAGGAGGTTCACGAGAGCCGGCTGGTGGCCCGGGGGTCGCTGGGCGGTGTGCCGGGTGTGGACTTGCCAAAAGGTGTCGTCTTCGGGTTCGGCGAAGCGACGGCGGGACCGCTCGGCGGTCCGGCGAGCGATCCGATCACGCTGGAGGGCGATGTGGTGGAGTTCGACAGCCGCGGGATGATCGTGCCGGCGGGCACCGGCGGCGTGATCCTATTGGCCCACGAGGACGATCCTTCGGCGGTGGCGGCTGTATCGATTAGCGGGGCGGGGGCGTTTCGTGCCTGGCGGTACCGGGGTGGAGGGTGGTCGGAATGAGGACGCGACGTACCCTGGCGGGAGAGAGCGGTTTTGGGATGGTCTCCGTTCTGGTCGCCATCGTGCTCCTGGCGGCGGGTGTGGTCGTCCTGTCGACCTCGAGTGTGTTCGTGACGTCGCTGAGGAACGAGGCGGCGGTCCGATCCGTGGCAGCGTCCCTTGCCCTGGGCTACATGGAGGATATCAAGACACGTGATCGCGCGACGCTGGCCTCCGAGGACCCAGCCAAGATCAACAGGAGGGGTGAGCTCGATGAGGGCGGTGACTTCCTGCGCGTCGTGGATGTCGCGCCCGACACGAGCGTGGTCGACGCGGTGCGCGTCAAGGTGAAGGTGGGTTATCCGGGAGCCTTGGGCCGGATCCGGGCGGTGGAAGTGGTAACGATCATCTACGTGGGGGACTGACGTTGCGTTGGCTGGCGGGAGCTGTTTCAGCGTCGAGGCGCTCGGCGCGAGCGGGCTTTACGCTCGTCGAGCTGCTGGTCGCGCTGACGCTCGGCACCATCGTCGTGGGCGCGGCCATCAACTATTTGATCCGCGAACTGCGCACACTGCAAAGCAACGACGTGCGAGACGTAGTGACGCGTACGGGTCGCTACGTCGGCATATCGTTGCGCCACGATCTACAGCGTGCCGGCATCGGGATCGAGACCACCGCGTCGTTCGGGACCGTCGACGTCTGGCCCGGGTCTTTTGGTGACACCCTGGTGATCCTCAACGTGCCCTACCTGCCAGACCCGGCGTCGCCCCACACCATCGTTCCGCCACCCGGTGACGAGAACCCGCTGCTGCCCGGCAGCACCTGCGGACCGCAGTGCATCGAGGTGCTGAGGACGCCGGATGTTCCCCTCGACCTCGAGGTCGCCGAGCTGACGCGTCTGCAGGTCCCCGGCGAGCGACGACTCGCACTCATTCTGGGCACCAGCGTAACGAGCGACACGTCCGCCGAGCTCGAGTTCACCGATGCGTCGACGATCTTGCGCCGACCAGCCGGGATGGAGGGGCTGAGCCTCGATCGCTTCGCGACATTCGTCCAGGAACTGGACGCTACGGTCTACTATCTCGATGAGGGCGACCGGCTGATGCGAGCTGTGGCGCTAAACCTGGACGGTTCGCCCCGGGGCCAAGTACTGGCCTACGGGGTCGAGGAATTCGATGTGAGGCTGGTCTTCGCCGACGGCGACGTGCTCGAGGTGGCGAACCCGACCGATGCCGATGACAGCAACGACTACGACGATGTCGTCGCCGTCCGGGTTCGGATCACGGCCAAGGCGGATCGAGTGCACCCGCTCGTCAACAACGGCGAGCTGTTGCGCAAGACATTCGAGTGGCTGGTCGCTCCCCGCAACCTGCGTTACGAGAAAGACCGCCTGTAGATCCCGCCGCGCCGTTACGAACACGACACGAGTGAGGCGATGTTGAGATGAAGCTATTGAAGACGATCCGATCGCCGGTCGCCGGTCGCGCCGGTCTGGCTCTGGTGACGACGATCATTGTGCTGGCGGTAATAGGGATGATCGTAGCCGCGATGGCGACCGCCGCGATGTCCTCGGCTCGGGCGGCGGCCATGGAGTACCACGAGGGGCGGGCCTTCTTCGCCGCCGAAGCTGGTGGCGAAGCGGCGCTGGCACAGCTCAAACTGGCTCTTCAGGACGGCTTCCTGGCCGATGACGAGCTGACCGACATGACACCGCCCGTGCTGGAGCCGTTCAGCTTCGACAGCTTTGCGGCCGGAAAGGTCGGCGCGGCGGTGGTCGAGACGATTACCGACGGGCCCTACGAAGGTTTGTATGCCTTGACCCAGAACGTCGAGATCGTTTCGCTGGTCACCGATCCCGGCGGCACGACCTCGGGCGTCATCCTCGATGCGAAGGCCCAGGCGATCCCCATCTTCCAGTTCGGCGTCTTCTTCGATCAGGATCTCGAGGCGACCAACGGGCCGCCCATGGACTTCGTCGGGCGCGTCCATTCCAACGGCAACATCTACCTCAGCTCGAACAACGCGTGGTACATGGACATGATCACCACGCCCAACAAGGTCTTCCACGACCGCAAGGACTTTCACCGGGTGTACGACGGCGTCTTCATCTACAATCCGGTCACGAAGGACAGCGTACCCTTGGACTTCGACAGCCGCACGATACCCGGCGCCGAAGCCTTCAAGGCGCAGAGCGAGCTGCAGTTCGCCGGCCGGCTGAGGACCGACGCCTTCGACGTCGACTCGCTGAGTCTGCCACTGCCCGATGGCGTGCCGCCCTACGAGCTGATCCGGCCGCGCGAAGACGACGACGGCGCCGCGGAGCGCTCGGTGAAGTTCGCCTGGAACGCCGACACCTACCTGATCGTCGATCTGGGGCACATGCAGAACAGGTACGGCGTCTGCGGCGGAGATGATGATGATGATGACGATGAGGACGAAGGCTGGGTCGGCGCCGTCAAGTGGTGGCCCGACATCACGGTGATCCGCGATGGCAAGATCGTGCCCAGCAAGGCGGCGCTCTGCGAGATCGTGACTTGGGAGTGGTCGGCTTTCTACGACGGCCGCGAGGAGCAGCTGAAGGACGTTCTGACCATCGATATCAAGAAGCTGGATGACTGGGTCGGTAACGACGAGGACCGCCTTGCCGAGATCGTCTACGTCGAGTTCCGGCTGCCGGCGACCATCGACGGCTACCCCGATGAGGTGCTCGACATCTTGCTCGACGCCACGGTCGACCCCGCTATGAGGCTCAAGGAGGGTGAGGAGCTTCCCAACCGCCTGACCTTCGCCACCGACTGGCCGCTCTACGTCGAGGGGAACTACAATAAGGCGCACAAGCAACCGGCGGCGCTGGCCTCTGACGGCCTCACCATTCTATCCCGGAAGTGGAAGGACAAAGACAACAGACCCGACGAAGACATCTTCGATAACTGCGACGGTCTGGTGTCCCAGGGCAATCCCTGCCCCGGCTTCGAGAACTGGGTCAATACGGGTGTCTGGTCGTACGAACGGGCGGGAGAGACCTGGGTCAACGCCGGCGTGATCGCTGGCCACTGGCCGACGCCCTGCGACCATCACGACGCCGGCTGCCCCGCCGACGGGACCGACAGCTTCTACCAGGACTGGTACGGCGGCGGGATCGAGAACTTCCCCCGCTTCCTCGAGAACTGGAGGGAATCCGACGGGGACAAGGTCGTCTTCCACTACAGCGGCGCCCTGATCAGCCCGTTCACCAGCCAGAAGACTGACGGTACCTGGAACGGGTCGTACTACCGACCGCCGCAGCGCGACTGGTCGTTCGACACCGATTTCCGCGACCCGGAGCTGCTACCGCCGGGCACACCTAACGTGGGCAGCGTGATCCGTACGGCGATGAGAGAGGCGTTCTAGCGCCGCCAGATGACGCCCAGCGTCAGGTCAACTTCGTCGTCCTCGTGCGAGCTGATCGACAGCACGGCGTTGCCGATCCAGCCCGGCACGATCTCAACCTCGCCGCCCAGCTCGACCCCGCCCTCGAACTCCGTGTCGGAATCGAAATCGTCCGGATCGATGCGATCGATCTCGAGGAACGGCAGCGCGTAGACGAACACCGAGCGCGGGCCCGTGCTCACGTCCGCCCCGATCGACACGCCGAACGGTACCGCGATCACGTTGGCCAGGTCCATGAAGCTGGCCTGGACGCCGCCGACCAGCGCGAACTGCAACTGCGTTCCCGATACGGGCAACTCATAGCGCAGGTCGCCGCCCAAATGAAAGCCGCCGTCAGCGTAGCCGGTGTAGCCGGCGCGCAGGCCGAAATCGATGTTACCGCCCACCCCGCGGCGGTAGACGCCGAAGACGTCGACCTCATCCGCGATGCTGATGTAGCCGCGCGCCTCCATCTGCCGCCGGCCCAGCGCGTCCGGGCTCGTCATCAGCCGGGTGACTGCCCTCTGACCAAAGGCGGTCGCCGGCGTGACGGCCAGCACCAACAGAGCGAACCCCAGTCGAGCTCCCCTCATCATCCTTCCTCCTGTTCTCGTTG
>JASFTI010000297.1:0-4944 GCA_050053635.1 Gemmatimonadales bacterium | reverse complement strand
ACCGTACGCGATGATCGCGGGGGCAGTGGCGACGGCCGGGTTCGCCCTGGTGGGAGCGTTCCTGTAGAGAGACGGGAATTCGGGGAATTCGGCAATCCATGCCCACTTGATCAATAGAACCATAGAAGCCTCGATATTAGAATCGCGGCGATTCTCAGTTCGAGTAGTCTCTGGATCGTGGATTGCCAAATCTCAGAATCTCCGAATCCCCAACTCACGCGGGGTCTTTTCCCGTCATTCGCCGTGTTGTAGCTTCGCCCTCGTAACGCACCGTCACCTGGACAGAGGTCGCATATGTCAAACGAGACGTTGGTCTATCTCAACGGCGAGCTGGTTCCTCATGCGGAAGCCAAGATCTCGGTCGAGGATCGCGGCTTCAACTTCGCCGACGGCATCTACGAGGTCGTGCGTATCGTCGGCGGCAACGCCTTTCGGATCGAGGCCCACCTCGACCGCTTCGAGGGGGGCGCCCGTGCCCTCGAAATAGAGCTGCCGCTGACACGCGACGGCGTGCACGATGCGGTCCGCGAGACGGCGAGTGCCAATGGGGTCACCGAAGGCACCGTCTACGTGCAGTTGACCCGCGGCGCGGCGCCGCGCAGCCACGCGTTCCCTGAAAACATCAAGCCTACGCTCGTGATGATCGCGCGGCCTTTCGCGGGACCGCCCGCCGAGAAGTTGGAGAAGGGCGTGTCCGTAGTCACGGCGCCCGACCTTCGCTGGAGCTATTGCGAGGTGAAGACGATCGGGCTGTTGCCCAACGTCATCGCCTATCAGCACGCACGGTCCGAAGGCTGCACCGAAGCGATCATGGTCCGCGACGGCATCGTTACCGAGGGGGCCCACACCAGTGCCTTCTGCGTTATGAACGGCACTGTCTATACCCACCCGATCGACAACATTCTGCCATCGATCACCCGCAGATTCCTGATCGAGGCTCTGCGCTCCGAGGGCTTCGCGGTCGACGAGGTGGGCGTGCCGCTCGAAGAGTTCCGGGGCGCTGACGAGGCCTTCATCGTTGGGACCACGAGCGAGGTGATGCCGGTCGTCCGCATCGACGGCGAGCAGGTAAGTAGCGGTGTGCCCGGCGAGCTGACCCGCCAGGGGATGAAGCTCTACAAACGGGACCTCGAAAAAGCCAGAGCGGGCTGACGCGCTGTCATTGTCGTTATCGTAATCGTTGTCGTAATCGTTGTCGAAATCGATGACGATGATGATAACGATTAGGACAATGATGACGATAAGGATAACGATAAAGATGGAGAGGGAGATCGAGGATGGGGCGAACCGAAGAGCTGATTCGCGAAGTCGATCGCTGGAGCGCGCACAACTACCACCCGTTGCCGGTAGTCCTCGAGCGCGGTGAAGGCTGCTGGGTTTGGGATGTCGATGGAAACAGGTACTTGGACATGCTGAGCGCCTACTCGGCGGTGAACCAGGGACACCGGCACCCGCGGGTCGTCGGCGCCTTGATGGAACAGGCGCAGCGACTGACGCTGACGTCCCGCGCCTTCCACAACGACCAGATGGGTGCCTTCCTGCATCAACTATGCGAGCTCATGGGTTATGCGAAGGCGCTTCCGATGAACACGGGTGCCGAAGCGGTGGAGACGGCGATCAAGGCGGTCCGCAAGTGGGGTTACACCGTCAAGGGCGTCGCCGCGGAGGCCGCCGAGATCATCGTCTGCCAAAACAACTTCCACGGCCGCACGACGACCATCGTCGGCTTCTCTAGCGAAGGGCAGTACCGCCACGGCTTCGGACCCTTCACCCCCGGCTTCAAGTTCATCCCCTACGGCGACATCGGCGCGCTGCGCACAGCGGTCGCCGAGAATACTGTCGGGTTCCTGGTCGAGCCGCTGCAGGGCGAGGGCGGTGTGATCGTGCCGCCCGAAGGCTACATGGAGGAGGCACAGGCGATTTGCCGGGAAGCGAACGCCAAGCTGATGGCCGATGAGATTCAGACCGGGCTGGGTCGCACCGGCCGTCTACTCTGCAGCCACTGGGATGGCGTAACGCCCGACGTCGTGATGCTGGGCAAAGCGTTGGGCGGCGGAGTCTATCCCGTATCGGCCTGCCTTGCCGATGAAGAGGTCATGGCCGTCTTCGCCCCGGGCGACCACGGCTCCACCTTCGGAGGTAACCCGCTGGCCGCCGCCGTCGGTCGCGCGGCGCTGGACGTTATGGTCGACGAGAAACTGCCGGAGCGCGCCGCCGAGCTGGGCGACTGGTTCATGGGCGAGCTCGATGCCATCGACTCACCGCACGTCGAGGAGGTCCGCGGTAAGGGCCTGATGGTCGGCGTCGTCATCAGGGAATCCTCGGGCACCGCACGTCCCTTCTGCGAGGCGCTGATGGAGCGCGGTATCCTGGCGAAGGAGACCCATCACCAGGTGATCCGCTTCGCTCCGCCGCTCGTGGTCACGGAAGAGATCCTGGAGGAGGCGCTCGTTTCGATCCGCGAGGTGCTCCAGACGCCGGCGCCACAGCCCGCCTGAGAACGGACCGGGTGCGGAATCGCAGAACCCTGCAAGTCTACAGGACCGGAGGTCGAGGACCTCCCCGCGCGCATTCCCGGTTGTCTGCGGTCTGTAAGAGGAGAAGGAGGGCTAGCTCGCATAGTCGTGATCCGGCGCGGGAAGCGCCGGGGTCCTACGCGCGAAACTCGCGAGCGGGCAATGTGGCGCTTCGCCATCCGCTGGTGCACGCGAGCGGTGAAGCGCGTGGATCCCCAAGCCGACCGCCGTACCGACCCGCGGGCACGGGCGGGTGGTACTCGCGCCTCCGACGCTTCAGCCCGCAGCCAACCGGACGTCGCCGCGCCAGCGGAGCGCCGCTGGGAACACGAACGTCTGTCCGCCGCCTACATCCTCGAGGAGCAACCAGCAGGAGGAGGCGCGACCGCTCCAGAAGGCGCGTTGGCCGAACAGGTGGCCGCGCGGGCAGCGCTGCCGGCCGAGGAAGTCACAGCGCGCGTAGGTGCCGCAAACGGGGCAGGGGAGCTCGATCGGGTAGGGCCGCCGCACCGGCCAGAGCGCCGATTCCTGCCAGCGCAGCTCCGTCCGAACTTCGGGCAGGAACGCCCTACCGATCGACTCCGCTGGCTCGAAGAAAGTGTCCATCTGACTAGAATAATAGTGCCGACGGGCCTCAGGGCGGAAGCCCGCTCGGTAACGCGATCGAACGCCAGTGAAGATGACTCGCACACAATTTCTCGCCTGCCGGGAGATGACCAGGTGTTCCGTGTGGCGCCGGCCGAGGTCCCTAGGTAGGGAAGGTGCACGATGCTGAGACCCGGCCTCCTCTACTTCGCCTACGCCTGCAACATGGACCCCGGCTTCCTGGCCGAGCGGATCGGTCTTGCAGTAGCGAAAGGATGGCCCGCACGTGCCGCCGGCTGGCGTCTTGCCTTCAACAAGGGTGGTGAAGGCGAGGGCGGCGGGAGCGTCGTGGCGAACCTGGTGCCGGATGAGCGCTGCCACACACTCGGTGTCGTGTATCGCCTGCCTCAGGAGGCACTGACCGCCCTCGACGCCTTCGAGGGTGTGCCCGAGCACTATCGCCGCGAGACAGTCTGGGTCGAACCGTTGGGGCGACACGCCACCCAGGCTGCCCTGGCGTACTTCGCTCAGCCGAGATGGGTTGTCGATGAGGGTCGGCCCGAAAAGGCGTACCTGAACCTGCTGCTGCGCGGCGCTCGCATACACGGACTGCCGCTCCAGTATCTGAACTGGCTACACTCCGTGGCGAGCGGGGAGGCACGCGGATCTCAGGCTCCCGACTAGAGACTCGCCATTCCCTTCCGGGCGCCAGCTTCTTAGAATGTCCGGCGAGCGGCGGCGCCCGGGTCTCGTCTCGGGCACTCGTCACGATATCTACATCCTGATCGCATGGTCGGCGTCGGAGGGGCGTAACGTACCGAGTGTCTCAGCGGTGGGTACCGGAACGCTGGGCCTGAGGGCCGCCTCTATCTTCGCGGGTGGCCTGTTGACGCTGCTGTGTGGCCTGCCCGTGGCCGCTCAAGACAAAGAGCGGCCGTCCTTCTCGGGCCTTCGCATCGAGTCCGATTCCGAGCCTCCGGTCGTGGACGGCGCGCTCGACGAGCCGTTCTGGGCGCGCGCGCCCGTTGCGACGGGTCTCCGTCAGCGCGAGCCGTTCGAGGGCGTGGCGGCGACCGAAGTGACGGAAGTGCGGGTGGTGTACGACGAGCAGAACATCTATGTGGGCGTGCTTGCCCGCGACAGCCGGCCCGACGCGGTCATCGCACGTATTCTCCAGCGCGATCGCGTCATGGAAGCGCATCCGTTCGAGGGGGTCCCGCGGTTCGCCGGCGACGACGCCGTCGCGATCCTGCTCGATACGTTCCACGACCACCGCAACGCCGTCGTCTTCGCCACCAACCCGAACGGCGCCGAGTTCGAAGCGCTGATCACCGACGAGGGGCGAGAGTTCAACGTCGACTGGCGCGGCGTCTGGGAAGTGCAGACGCGGCGGACCGCCGACGGCTGGTGCGCCGAGTTCGCGATCCCTTTCCGGACTCTCCGCTATCCGCGCGGCGTGGAAGACGGGACCTGGGGCTTCAACGTCTACCGGATAATCCGCCGCAAGAACGAAGAAGTTCTCTGGAGCGGCTGGTCGAGGGCCAACGAGGGTTTCCATCGGGTCAGCGCAGCCGGGGACCTCGAGGGAATGGACAATCTGCCGCAGACCGGCCTCAACCTGGAGGTAAAGCCGTATGTGCTCGGGGGTGGGACCCAGGAGCAGGAGGCCGGTGAGATCGACAGCGAGCCGCGCCTCGACCTCGGCCTCGACGCCAAGTACGAACTGCACCCCGGCCTCGTCCTCGATGTGACGCTGAACACCGACTTCGCCCAGGTCGAGGCCGACGACGAGCAGGTGAACCTCACCAGGTTCAGTCTCTTCTTTCCCGAGAAGCGTGAGTTC
>JASFTI010000296.1:0-4982 GCA_050053635.1 Gemmatimonadales bacterium | reverse complement strand
TGCTGAAAATCGGGGTGGCGGCGCGCCGCTTTTAAGTCCCTTGCGCCTGCCGCTTGCGATCAGTCCACGGGAACCGACCCGCGGACGCTGAGTCCGTTGTCTTAGGAAGCGGACTCGGAGTCCGCTTCCGCGTCTCTAGGGCTTCGACTCCATTTTGTCCCAGACCTTGGGGTGGCGCTCCCCCACCCACTTGCCGCGGCCTCCTGCATCCACGACGAATTGAAAGGCACCTCCGAACTCTTGTGGGTCCAGCCTGACCTCCTCATGCGCGTATGGGTTGTGAATGGCATAGTAATCAAACCCGGGAGTCTCCGCACCGCCCGGCCGGAGTGCGGCCACACATCCGATACGCCGATGCTTGTTCCGCTGCACGGTCATATCCCAGAAAGACGGCCCGCCGCGAACCGTGCTCGGGTCATACGGCATCACCTGAAACGTGATTTGGAACTGCCCGAAGAGCGCCCCAAACAAGAAGCCGGCGTATGGATTGCTGGTGGGCATGTCCAGCTTTAGGCCAATACCGACAAGCACGACGAGCACTGGACAAAGGCCTGGCCGTCGCCCAGCCGGTCAAGCTCACCGTGAAAGAGCTACTCGACGACCTCGAGGAGGACTACAGGTTGAACGGTCGCGCTAGCATGGACCGAGTGAAGGTCGCGCGAAAGCACCTCGAGGGGTTCTTCGACCCATCCCAGAAGGCGCTCGCGATTCGAGGCAGCGATCTCCGGCGCTACCTGCTCCACCGGACGGAGGAGGAGAAGGCGCCGGCGGCGACGGTGCGGTACGAGCTTGCGATGCTCCGCAGAGCCTTCGTGATTCAGCAGCATCTCGAAGTGCTCGATCGGATCCCGGTCTTCCCCGAGTTCGAGGCCGCCCCCTCGCGGGACGTCTATATCCCCGACGGCGACCACCGGGCCATACTGGCCCAACTCGACGACCCGGTCAGTTACCTCGTGACGTTCCTATACTGGACCGGCTGGCGGGTCGGCTCTCGCGGCGACGAGGGAGCACTCAACCTGACCTGGGATCAAGTGGATTGGCCGACGGGCTCCTTGCTCGTCGGCAAAGGCTCGAAGACGAAGAAACCCGGTCGCTTCTTCTTCGACGCCGTGCCCGAGGTGGAGGAGCTACTGCGCGAGCTCCGAGGCCGGAATGAGAAATGGGTATTCGCCCACAAGAACGGCCGGCACCTTGGGTACAAGTTTGCCCTGCGTGCGTTCAAGAAGGCGCAGGCAGCGGCAGGAAAAACGAGCCCGGCCGAATCCTAGATAGTCCTGCTCCACTATTGTCGTACACGTCCAGGAGCACCTCCACGCCCGAGTGACAGCTGGGAAGTTTCTAGTCCTGGTCGAGTTCCGCCAAGCGCCGCTCCATGTCTTGCCTGAGTGGCAGGTCCTCGTCGCCCGTGGCCCAGATGTCGAGGAGCTTGCGGTACCAAGTCGCGGCACTCTCGTCATCGCCGATTTCCTCATGCAGGCGACCCAGCCAGTAGTGGGCGGACAGCCATCGCTCTTGCCCCTCCCACCCCAGTATCCGCTGCTCGACAATCCGACCGTACGACCCGATAGCATCCTCCAGATCGCCCCTCAGTCGCTGCGCCCTAGCGAGGGCCTCCAGGTTAACGGCGTCGGCCCGCTGCTTCCAGGCTAGGGACAGCACTTCGATCGCGCTGCCCAAATCGCCCACAGCTAGGAGTATTTCGCCTTGCACCAGATTCTCGGCAGCGGCATCCACCCGATTCCCCTCGTTCGCCCGCTCACGGATCAATTCGAGGTTCCGCCGAGCGCGGTCAAGCTGATCATTCCAAACAAAAACTTGGCCAGACCACCCGAGCCAGGATGGTGCGATGAAGTGTCGGCTCTGAAGATCCCAGACTGCATCCAACTCCCTCGCCAACGCTGCCGTGTCCCTCTGTGCCCAATAGACGGTTACCAGGAAGAGGCGGTTGCGGAATTCGCTTAGCCCGCCGCCTTCGGCCTGGCAATATTGCACTGCCTCCCTAAAGTGCGTGCCGGCCCTTCTGTATTGCCCTTGGTAAGCGCTAAGCAATGCTAGAGAGCGATGGCCTCGCGCTTTGCGAAGCGGATCTAAGGGAAGCATGAGCTCGAAGTGGCTGCGGGCTGCGTCTAGTTCAGCCACGCCCATCAGTGCCTGGCCGTATTCGTGATTCAGACTTAGATCCGTCCGCAACTCCGGCCTCAGGTCAAAGGCGTGCCCATACGTTTCTAGGGCGCTCGTGAAGTCTCCAACGAGAACCTGGCAAGTGGCTGTGTTGACGAACGCGCTAACAAACTGGGCGTCGATCTCCAGCGCCCGCCTGAAGGCAGGGACCGCCTCGTCACAACGCCTAAGCCTCATCAGACTCGTGCCCAAGCCGTACCACAGGTCGGCGTCGTCGGGGTACTTACGTAAGTAGACACGCCGGATCGTTATCGCCTGGGTGTGATCACCGCGAAAAGCGTGCGCGCGCGCCTCGATCAACAGGCGTTCACGCTCCGTCAGCCGGTTTCGAAGCCCTAACGCGACAGAGAAGTGATGATCGCCTCTCGGGCGGTCGTTCTCCCAGTAGTAGTAGTAGCCGCCGAGCGCCGCGTGAGCCATCGCAAACATAGAATCTTGCTCTACGGCAAGCTGGAAGAATTTGCCGGCCTCCTGGTATCGGCCTTCGCGCCAGGCCACACCCCCTTCGACCCAATTCTTGAGGGCTTGCAAGGATGAGGTTGTGGCCACGGGAATCTCCACTGCGCCAGCCTCAATCTCCGCGACCGGTTCCCCGAGAACACGACGGATGCGCTTGGCGAGAACATCGAGGGCTACGAGCACGGTCTCGCGCTGCGACACAACGACGGAAAGCGTCCTTCTCAGCGGCTTGCCCGATGAGGGGTCGACGATGTCAGCGGACAGCGCGTAGCCCTGAGCCTCGGGACGGAGCCGTCCCAGGAGCACTGCCTTCGATCCAACGCGGGCACCGACTTCCAGGGCCATTTCTCGGGTGATTTTTTCCTGCGGCTCTTCCCCCATTTGTCTGAGGGCATCGGCGACCCTGCGCTGGTCGACGACGTTTACGTGCGTGGATTGCTGCACGCTCGTCCTTAGAGCCGCAGCCAACGTGCCATCAAAACTCTCATCGCCGGTTTCGTTCTCGAACTCGGGGATCAGGATCCAGTCCCGCGCCTCGAATGCCTCTCCAGATGCAGGGTGGAACAAGAGCAGCAACAGCCCGCCTCCACCGACTAGAACCGCCAGGCTGGTCGCCACAACTGGCACCAATCTCCGCCACGGGACCACTCGTCCTCGTGTTGTTTCCTGCTCCGCGGCCCCTACAGCTGGCATGGCGGTTGTCCGACGGACCCCACGGGGTGTCACATCGAACGCCCAAGCAAGCCCTACGGTGATCGGGAAGCCCAGGATCGCGAGTACGATCACTAGAGTGACGGTCCACTCGGGTAAGAGGAGGTACGGGAACGTGGTCGCCGAGACCTCGACGACGACCCACGCGACGACCGCGTAGACCGCGGTCGCTCGGAAGACCCTACGGCGCTTGAGATCGCCGACGAACGCGTTCAGAGCGGAGAGTCGTCTGCCCATGATTTACCTCCAAAGGCAGGGGCTCGACCGAGTGTGAAATGCCACGTCGGCTCTGAGCAGCACGCCAGCGCGTGCTCCTGCGAGTCTTGTCGATCAGCCGCTTGAGACGGGACATAGCTGCCACCTGCGGCTTGAAGACTGTAGGATTGCGGGCACTCGGTTGTGCTCAAAGATGCAGCCTCAGCCCGACCGTATCAACGAGCGCTGCGCCCCCGGCCCGTTTCCACTAACGGTTATCGATATACCGTTGCCCCGCTCAGCGGGTGAGCGCATGATGGTCGGTGACGAACGACCAAGGCGATCGAGGGCAGTCTATCGGGCTGCGGCTACCCCAAGGCCGTGACGGGATCATGCCGTGAGTAACGGTACGAACGATTACATCTACGAAGAAATATCCTACCACCTGGAAGGTAGCGGCATCTACGTGTCAGATGACATCAAGTCCAGGATCACTGAGACTTTGATGAGGCTTCCCGAACGCCCTCGGGAGTATGCCCTCGACAATTGCTTCTTTCTTGGTGTCGGCTACGGCATGTGCGTGGGAACCAGCATAGTGTGCATGACCGGCCGCGAAGTTCCGCCGAAGAAGTTTCTTGTCGTGGTTCGCGATGAGATACCGGATGATGATGTTCACTCCGTCATCGCCCACGAGATCGCGCACGCGTGGTTGGGACACGATATGGGGCCTAACGTGCCGCAAAGCGGCGAAGTGGAAGCTGCCAAGTTGGTCGCGGAGTGGGGGTTCACCGGCATAGGTGCTGATGTCGGGCTATACGAAAAACAGGCAAGATGTGCTGAAGCGTTGAGAGATGCACTGCGCGCTAGACCCACAGTGAACGACGAGTGAGTCACCTTGCTCCAACCGAGGTTGTCTACGTCACGGTTCTCTCAATCCTCGCCCGGTCCGGCCGGAGTGGCGGACACGACGCCCACGAGACTCGGCTACCCTCCTTCCCACTCGTCAGGCGTGCGACCGTTCAGTTCCCACAGACACTTGTCCAGCATCCGGAGATCGACACCCAATTGCTCCGCCAAGTCGCGGCAGGCGGCGACGTAACGGCGGTAGGTGATGCAGTCGTCCAGCGGCGGAGTCTCGAACAGGAGGTATTCGTCCAAACCAACCTTGTCGAGACCCAGCCGCTCAAGCGACGCCCAGGCGCGGACATCCAGCACGGTGTAACGTCGCGGATCGTAGACGGTCAGGATCGCGCTGGCCATTCGGACCCTAACGCCCGCGAGACTCGTGAGCCAGTGCGCGGCGGCGGCGGGATCGTCGACCTTGAAGGCCGACTCCGTCACAACCCGTACGCGGTCGTCGGGGTTCTTCGCCACCCTCGAGCTACTGCGGACGGCCTTCCACGTCGCGATATCCAGGATTTCGTCTTTGGTGAGAT
>JASFTI010000295.1:0-4999 GCA_050053635.1 Gemmatimonadales bacterium | reverse complement strand
GCGGGTCCAGTGGTCGCCGCCGTCCCGCGAGACGAACAGCCCGCTGCCGGGTCCGCCGCTCTCGCGCCCCCAGTTCTTGATGTCGATCTGCCACATCCCGGCGAACAAGATGCGCGGGTTGTTCGGCGCCATGACCAGATCCGATGCGCCGGTGTTCTCATCCACGAACAGCACACGCTCCCACGTCGCACCACCATCAGTGGTGCGGTAGACTCCCCGTTCCTGCTGCGGGCTGTAGCCGTGGCCGACCGCGGCGACGTAGACGACGTCAGGGTTACTCGGGTGAATTCGGATGCGGGCGATGCGGCCCGTCCCCTCGAGACCCGTGTGCTGCCAGGTCGCACCGCCGTCGGTCGACTTGTAGACGCCGTTGCCGATCGAGACGTTCGAGCGGATGAACGGCTCGCCGGTCCCGGCCCAGACGATCTGGGGGTCGGACGGCGCCACCGCCAGCGCTCCTATGGAATGGACGTCCTGGTCATCGAAGATGGGCTCCCAGTTGAGTCCGGCGTCGGTGGTCTTCCAGATCCCGCCGGAAGCGGCGCCGGCGTAATAGACCGTTCGGTCACCGGGGATCCCCGCCACCGAACTCACGCGGTTACCCTCGGGCCCGATGTAGCGGTACTCGAGCTGCTCGTAGCGCTCCGGTGAGATCTGCTGCGCTAAGCCTACTCCCGTGATAGCGAGGGTGAGGGCGAACGTTGCCAGGACTGTCCCGGCGGAACTGATGGGCCGTCCGGCAGGTCTAGTCATGATGACGACTCCCGGCTGGTATGTGACGGATTGGGCAGGTGAGAGATGTTCTCAGGATCGGAACATCAATAGCACCGCCGCGAGACGGCGGCAACCGCCAACTCAGCGTCTCACCGAGCGCGTCGCGATCAGCCGCGCCAGCAGTTCGCCTGTCGGCGGCTTGTAGCCGGCAGTTCGGAGCACCGCCACACCGATCTTCGAGTCGAGATCGAACCGCAGCTCGGCGTTGTAGCCGGCGACGGAGCCGCCGTGCCCGACTACCGTCACACCGTCTTCTTCGGCGATCGCGAAGCCGAGGCCGTAGCTCTCTGCCGGCGCCTGCGGCGTGAAGATCTCGGCGCGGCTGGCCGCCGAGAGGATCCGGACCGGCGAGGTGCCCATCATCGCGGCGGCGAACTTTGCCAGATCGCCCACCGTCGAGTAGATGCCGCCGTTGGGCACCTTGTAGCCGCGGCCAAAGTGCTCGCGCGTCGCCCGCTCGGCGCTCACTTCACCGGTCTCGCGGTTACGCCTGTAGCCCACCGACAGGCGCGCCGCCAGCTCCGGTGTATTGACGATGAAGGCGCTGCTCGTCATCGCCAGCGGCCTGAAGATCTGCTCTTCCACCAGCGTCATGAACGGCACGTTGACGGCGCGCGAGCTCGCCAGACCGAGGATACCGAACCCGATGTTCGAGTAGGAGTACTCGGTGCCGGGCGGCGTCTTGAACGACGTGTGGGCGATCGACTCGAGGACCTTCTCCTCCCACCGGTAGATCGAGCCCGACGCGGCGCCCTCCAGCTCCGGCTCGCGGACCAGGCCCGCCGTGTGGCTCGCCAGCATGCGGAAGGTGATGGGCCTCGAGTCGGCGGGCGGGTCGGCCAGGTTCGCGATCTCAGGGAAGTAGTCGACCACGGGGTCGTCGAGCTGGAATAGGCCGCGCTCGGCCAGCTGCATCATCAGCACGGCGGTGAACGACTTGGAGATCGACCCGGTGCGGCCGATGGTCTCCGCCGTGCAGGCGACCGTGTTCTCGATGTCAGCCCAGCCGTAGCCCTTCGACCAGATTACCTGGTCGGCGATGAAGACGGCGACCGACACACAGCCGGCGGCGTCCTCGGCGACACCCCGGGCGACCTCGGCGTCGAACTCGGCGATCGCCGCCTCGAACGGTGTGAACTGCGCCGCGGCCGGCGCGGCGGCCAGCAAGCCGAGGAGCGGCAGCGCGGTGAACGGGGCTAGGATCCGCCGGCGACGGGTTCTCTTGACCATAGGGCTCCTACTCGGCGGTAAGGTTAATCGGATGTGGCACATTCTGCCATCGCCGGCGCACCGCCGCCATGGGAGGCTCGTCCGAGGTCAGCTCCGGCGAGCACGCGAGCGGTGAAGCGAGGTCCAAGGTGGACCCCCGCAGGACCCCGGCGCCGACCCGAATCCACGGACCTTTTTCAGCGACCTGCTAGGCACGATCCGGGTCCAATATCGGTGGGGGGGTCTGACAGCGGGTCGTATCTTAGGGGTGATTCTCCAGCTTGTCGGTGTGGCAGGCGGCGCACTCCATCTTGCCGAACATGTCGTCGAAAGCGTTTCCCCGGCCGTGGCAGCCCAAGCAGAAGAGAGCCGCGGCGGCGGGCCGGCGAGTCACGGTGAAGCTGCCATCGAGCTGGGCGTTGAGGACCTCGACGGTGTGCTTTGCCACGGAGGCGGCGAGCTGAGCGCAGCGGTCGCCGCGCTCGCGAGAGTACACGTCGTGGCCGGAGGCCTCACACCACCTCGAGATGGAGACGTGGCAGATGGTGGAGCCGGCAACGGAGGACGGTACCTCGAACTTGGCTTCCTCGGGCAGGTAGTTCGGCAGAGCCTCCTGTTCACAGAAGGCGAAGACCTCGTCGACGGCCGGGGCCGGGTCTCTCGATACCAGATAGATGGCCATGGCGGCTCCGTTGGCGGTGCCGCAGAGGGTGCCCCAGCCCATCACGCCGCCGGCGCCGTAGCGCGTGACCGTGGTCGGGTACGACGTGAACGGTTCGCCGACCTGTTCGGCCAGCGCGTCGACGATAGCGCCGAACACCCCGTACATGCAGCCGCCACGGTAGCAGTATCGGTAACCCAAGGCGCCCACCCGTTCCGGATCGAGCTTCGCGTAGGGCAGCGGCTCGTGGATGACCCGCTCTCCCGCATCCGGGGCACGCGGTGCCCATTTCGTCCCGGGAGGGGACGCCCAGCCGATGAGCGACGGTCCGATGAGCCCGGCCGCCAGACCTCCACCCAACAGCGCTAACGTCTTTCTGCGGTCGTGATCCATCTCATTCCTCTCCAGCCGGTGAACACGCCGAGGATATCGCCGAAGGCTAAGGTGCAAAACCGAGGCCAGGTGGGGAAAGGGTGCGTCACCTCAACACGCGCCGGGCGCCGACCCAGCGTCGGAACCACCAGTCGTCGTAGGCATCATCGTAGGGGCTCAGCGAGCTGACTCGCACGCCCCCCGACGTGGTCGAATGGATATAGCGGGCGTCGCCGAGGTAGAGACCGACGTGGCTCACGGTCGAGCCGCGCTCGGCGAAGAGGAGGATGTCGCCCGGCTCGAGCTCCGTGATGTCACGATGCACGCGGCGACCCGTGCGGGCCTGGTCGCGGCTGACTCGCGGGACGCGCACACCGTGGTTGCGGTACGCGTACCAGATGAGGCCCGAGCAGTCGAACCCTTCGTCCGTGCTCGTCCCACCCCAGCGGTACGGCTCGCCCATCGCGCCGATCGCGCTGTCGACGATCTGCTCCGCCAGGGCGTGGCCACCGGCGTCGAGCGGTTCGGCCGGTTCACCCGACGACGAGACCGGCGGGGGGAGCGTCGCGGGTCGTGGCCGTGATGAGCCGCCGCCGCGACCCGACCTACCGCCCCAGCGGACGGCGACGCGGGCGCTCACCAGCCAGCCGCGACGATCCTCATCCTTGAGATTCCAGAACCCGCGGAAGGCTTCGTCCTCGACGAAGCGGCTCGCCTCGACGGCCAGGCCGAACCAGGTTAGCAGGTTGTACTCGACGCCGATCCCCGCACTCCAGACGGCGACGAACTCCGAACCCTCGGACCGCAGGGCGCTCCCGACGCCGCCGACGGCATAGGGCGCGAGCCGGCGCGACCCGCCCTGAAACAGGCTGAGCTCCGGCACAAGCCCGAAGAGCGACCCACCGGTGCCACCGTCGATAACGGCGAAACCCTTGAGGTTGAGGGCGAGCGGCCCGGCGACGTTACGCCACCAACCGGCCGAGATGAGGGTGGGATTGGAATCGGAATCGTCGACCGACCAGACGCCGGCCTGCAGGTCGACGGCGCGCTGGGCGCGAGCCGCGCCGGGTTGCAGCACACAGAACGCTGCGACGCAGGAAATCACCACGCGCAACAGGCGATTGCCACTCCGCTGTCTCACGATGCCCCCTTCCCCACTCGCGCGTCCCGTGACGCCTTCTGGAACCCGGGAAGCCGGCCAAGGTTCCCAGAAACGCCGAGCCCGGAGCGTATCCTCCGGGCTCTTTCCGTGACGGAACTGCTCGCTGGCGAATCCGCAATTTACGCTAAGCTCGCCCGATCATGGCTGTCAAGAAGAAGCAAAGGCCGGTCGTGGCGTGATGAGAACATCTACCGCGAGATCGTAGGGGTCATCGATAACGTCCGGTCCTTCGGCGCCGGTGTCGAGGTCCGCGGCGTCGCTTACGTTCCGCACCGGCAGGTTACCTGGCGCGGCATGGCCGATCAGCCACGTGATGTGCGGCGTGTCGATCCGATGGAGGCGATGCGGCCGGACTGAACGTGGCGTAGGCCACCAATCAGACCCGGCGTGGCTGGGCCGGTTCGTCAGAAGGGCCAAGAGTGGCGCGAAAAGCTAATTATAGCCATTATTGTTCCTCTCGCCGCTGCGATGTAGCTCAGGGAGCGGGCATGACCGACAGACCCAAGCGCTATCAAGTCTTCCTCGCCGACCTCAAGCGGCGCCGAGTCTTCAAGGTCGCCGCGCTGTACGGCGCGGTGGCGTTCGCGGTCATGCAGGCGGCCGAGTTCCTGGTCCCCGCCCTCTACCTTCCCGAATCGGTCGCCACGGCGATAGCCGTGACCGCGATCCTGGGCTTTCCCATCGCCATCGTCTTGGCCTGGATATTCGATCTGACGCGCCAGGGTGTGGTGCGGACGCACCCGGCATCACCGGTCGAGCTGGAAGCCATCGCGGCGGAGCCGCCGGGACGGCGGTGGCCGGCCGGTGTCCTAGGGCTGGCC
>JASFTI010000294.1:0-5009 GCA_050053635.1 Gemmatimonadales bacterium | reverse complement strand
TCCTCGAGGCGCCCGGCCGCTCGGTGACAACGTTGAAGGATAAAGTGAGCGAACGCGTGGCTGGGATCCAACTCGAGTGCAGTTCGTGCGGCCGCGACGGCCTCCTCGCAACGGCCGAGGTAGATGAGAATCCGAGCGACGTCCCGATGCATGAGCGGAGAGAAAGGGTCGAGGTCTCGCGCTCGGCGGAACGACTCGAGGGCTTCCTCGAGTCTCATACGTGCGATGAGTGCGTCGCCGAGCCAGTTGTGGGCCTGGGCGAGGTTCGGGTTGAGGGCGAGTGCGCGGCGCAGGCTCCGCTCCGCAGCGTCCGCGTCCCAGGCACCCCACAAGCGTGCGGCACCCAGTGCGGCGTGGGCCTCGGCCAGACCCGGATCGAGCTCGACCGCCCGGACCGCGGCCGCCTCACCGCGGCGGTGTCCTTCCTCCACAGCTATATCCAACGCACGATAGTCCGTGCCCAGCGTGTACGCGTCGGCCAGGGCCGACCAGGCCAGCGCGAACGTCGGGTCCGTCGCCACCGCCTCCTCCAGGTAAGGGACGGCGCGGCGCATCGCGTCGCGCGACCGCGTTCGCCACAGCGCCCGCCCCCGCAGGTACGCCTCCTGGGCCGCCGGGTCGACCTCGGTGCGCCGGGCCAGCCGCTGCGCCTCGCGCGGCGACAGGGCGAGCCGGATCTCGTGCGCGATCGCTTCAGTGACCCGGGTCTGTAGGCCGAGCGCCTCGCTCAGACTGCCGTCGTAGCGGTCCTGCCAGAGGTGCTCCTCCGGCGCGCCGCGGATCAGCTGGACGGTGACTCTCACGCTATCGCCGGCGCGAAAGACACTCCCCTCGACCAGCGCGTCCACGCCCAGCTCGGCGGCGATCTCGCCCATCGACCTATCGGTGTCCCGGTAGCGCATCACCGAGGTGCGCGAGATGACGGTGAGCTGGGAGATCCCGGCCAGCTCATTGATCAACACCTCGTGCAGGCCATCGACGTAGTACGCCTGCTCCGGGTCGCCCATCAGGTTGGCCAGCGGCAGCACGGCCAGCGAGCGAACCTCGGAGGCCGCCGGTCGCGTCACCCACCAGACCGAGCCGGCGACGACGAGTACGGCGGCCAGCAGCACGGCGGTTGCGGCGGGCGCGGCGCGCCTCGGCGGACGCACGCGATGCTCCAACGCGCCGTCCGGCTCGGCGGCCGCCGTCCGCTTCACGCCCTCGGGCGTGAGGTCGTAGGCCCAGGCCAGCACCAGCGAGATGGGGAACCCGAGCAGCGTCACGACCACCAGCAGGGTCAGCGTCCATTCGGGAAGTTGCAGTGCCGGTATGATGATGTCGGCGGCCTGCAGGACCGCGAAGGACACCACCGCGTAGACGACCGCGACCCGCGTCACGCGGCGGCGCTTCAGCTCGGCGAGGAATCCCTTGACTCTCATGGTCTAGAACCCGGCCCGGCGGAGCAACTCTTCCCAGCGCGGATCCGAGCGCAGCGGCTCGAAACCCGGCTCGACCTTGAGGGTCAAGCATCTCGGCTCCGGCGCCTCGATGGCGGCGAACAGCGCATCGAACGCGTCGTCGACCCGTCCGAGCTCTGCGTACTTGAGTGCCGCCTCGTAGTACGACGGCACGCCTCGGTGGAACTGCGCCTCGAACTCGAGCAGGCCCGTCCAACCGGCCGAGTCGTAGGCGGCGCGCAGGCCCTCGGCGGCCTCCGCTCTGCCGAGCTCCTCAAACCTCCTGGCGGCGGCCTCGGCGGCTTCGTCCAGGCGCCCGGTGGTCCGGTAGCATTCGCGGAGCACCCTGTACGCCTCCGCGTGACGCGGATCCAACTCGACGGCGTAGCGGGTCGCCTCGATCGCGTCCTCGCAGCGGCCGAGGTACATCAGACAGCGTGCGAGGTCGCGGTTCATCAGCGGAGCGAAGGGATCGAGGTCCCGGGCCCTGCGGAACTCGACGAGCGCCTCCTCGGGCCTGCCTCTGGCGTTGAGTACGTCGCCCAGCCAGTTGTGTGCCTGGGCGAGGTTCGGGTTGAGCTCGAGCGCGCGTCTCAGCTCGCGCTCCGCCGTCTCCACATCCCAGGCGCCCCAATGGTGCGCGCCCGCCATGGCGGCGTGCGCCTCACCGAGATCGGGATCCAACTCGAGCGCGCGTCTCGCGGTCCGCTCCGCCCGGCGCTGTGCCTCAGCGGCGCTGATGTCCAGGCCGCCGTAGAAACCCGCCATCGTGTACACGTCGGCCAGGGCGGACCAGGCGAGCGCGAACGTCGAGTCCGTCGCCACGGCCGCCTCCAGGTAGTCGAGGGCACGACGCATGGCGTCCGGCGAGCGCGTCCGCCAGAGCGCCCGCCCGCGGAGGTACGCCTCCTGGACCGCCGGGTCGACCTCGGTGCGTCGGGCCAGCCGCTCCGCCTCGCGCGGCGACAGGGCGAGCCGGATCTCGCGAGCGATCGCCTCGGCGACTTGCGTCTGCAGCCCGAACGCCTGGCTCAGCCGACCCTCGTAGCGGCCCTGCCAGATGTGCTCTTCCGGCGCGCCACGGACCAGCTGGGCGGTGACCCGCACGCTGTCGCCGGCGTGGAAGACGCTGCCTTCGACCAGCGCGTCCACGCCCAACTCGGCGGCGATCTCACCCAGCAGGCGATCGGTGTCCCGGTAGCGCATGACCGACGTGCGCGAGATGACCGTGAGCTCGGAGATCCCGGCCAGCTCGCCGATCAGCACGTCGTGCAGGCCGTCGACGAAGTACGCCTGCTCCGGGTCGCCCATCTGGTTGGCCAGCGGCAGCACGGCCAGCGAGCGCACCGCGCCGTCCGCCGGCCGCTCCACCGTCTCGGCCAGTCGTGCTTCGGGAGCGGCGGCGGCCTCCGGCCTGTACATCCGGATGAGCAGGGCGCCGACACCCAGCAGTAGCGCGATGATCAGCAGCTCCGCGCCGCTCACCCGCTGCCGCCCCTGCTCGCCGTGGTACCAGGCCAGTACCAGGGTCACCAGGAAGCCTATGGCGACGAGCAGGTGGATCGTCCTCTGGAAGTTCGGGGACAGACCCCACGGCTCCGCCATCACCTCGATGCCCTGAAAGAGTACCCAGGCACCGGCCAGGTAGGCCAGCGCCCACTGGAAGAGCTTGCGCTCGCGAAGCCGTTGGAGGAGGGGGGTCATCGGTGCCCGTTCCGCTCGGCGCTAGAAGTCGTCGGGCCAGATCGCGCGCAGCGCCTTCATGAAGCGCGGTTCGGAGCGGAGTTGCCCATAGCGCGGCACGGCTCGGAGGTAGCCGACGAAGACCGAGCGCCTCTCGACAGTCTGCTCGAGATACGGGACTGCCGCGTCGAACCCGTCGACAAGCAGACAGATGGCGAAGAGAAAGTAGGGATCCACGTACTCGTCCGTGGCTCGGGTGAGTAGCTCATCGAGGATCTGCCGCGCCTGCTCGGTATCGCCCCCCAAGCCATGGGCGATTCCTTTGACGCCCACAGGAGTGATGATGGGGCCGAAGGTCGCGATCGCTTCATCGCAATCGCGCGCCGCCGCGGCGAGGTTCCCGGCATACCCGTGTAGAAGAGCCCGCCAGAACCGGTCAACGAGGAGATGCGGGTCGCTGCGCAACATGCGGTCGAGGGTCGCGATGCCCTCTTCCAGTCGTCCCGTGTAGGAGTAGACTTGGGCCAGCCAACAGGCTCGCATCGGAGACAGAGGGTCAAGGTACAGCGCCTTGACTAGACACTCTTCGGCTTCTGCGAAGCGCTCAGTAAACATGAAGGTCCAGCCCCGGTACCCGAGTGCCCAGGGGTCGTCCGGGTTGATCTCCAGGGCCGTCTCGAGCTCGCGCTCCACCTTCGCCCAGTCCCACTCGTGCCAGAACGCCACGAATGCTAGGGCGGTATGGGCTTCGCCGAGGCTGGGGTCCAGTCTGAGCGCTTCCTGCGCCGCCGCCTTCACCCGCGGGAAGAGCTCCGCCGGATCGACGTTCCCGAGAAATCCATGGAGCCCCAGCGTCAGCGATAGCGCGGAGTAGGCACGGGCGTAGCCCGGGTCGAGAGCTATTGCCCCATGGAAGTGCTGTTCGGCCTGCCGCAGCCCATCGGGAATGAGCGATTCCCCGACCCGCATGCCTTTCAAGCAGAGGTCGTAAGCCTCCAGGTTCTCAGTCGGCCTGCGATGCATCCGCTCCCGCTCGCCCGGCGTCAGTTCGGCCTGCAGCGCCCGGGCGATGTTCTCGGCCACATCGCTCTGCACGGCGAACACGTCCTCCAGCACCCGGTCGTAAGTGTCGGCCCAGAGATGCTCGTCGCGGTCGGCGGCGATGAGCTGTGCCGTCACCCGCACCCGGTCGGCGGAGCGCCGCACGGTCCCCTCGACCACAGCCTGTGCCCCCAGCTCGGCGGCGATCTGCGGCAGGTTGCGCCGCGAGCCCTTGTAGGTCATGGCCGTCGTCCGGGAGATGACGCGCAGGCCGCGGATCCCGGCCAGCCGCGCCATGATGTCTTCGGTCACGCCGTCGCTGAAGAACTCGTTCTCGGGGTCGCCGCTCAGGTTGGCGAAGGGCAGGACCACGACGCACGGTCGGTCGTCGGTGGGGCTCCGTACCGGGGCGGCCTTGTCGGGCTCGGTGGCGGGGGCGTCGGTCGGTTGTTGGTCGCTGGCGCTGGCCCCGGGCGGCTCGGCTGGCTCTGCCGGCGGCGTGACTCGGATCCCTTCCGGGGTGAGCTCCAGCGCCCAGGCGAGGACGAGAGCGATGGGGAAGCCGAGGATGGTGAGGACGACGACGAACTGCCAGGCGGCGCGCGGGAACTCGAGCGCATCGAAGATGAGCTGGCCGCCCTCGATGACGGCGAACCCGACGATGACGTAGACCACCGCCACGCGGACAACCTTGCGCCGCTTGAGCTCGGCCAGGAAGCTGCGGACCCTAGAAGTCATCGGGCCAGATCGTGCGCAGCACGTTCATGAAGCGCGGCTCGGAGCGGAGGCCCCTGAATCGGGGCACGACCCGAAGGAAGCCGACGAAGAGCGAGCGCGCCTCGACAA
>JASFTI010000293.1:0-5015 GCA_050053635.1 Gemmatimonadales bacterium | reverse complement strand
TGAGCCTGCTGCAATCGCTGGAAGCGCTTGAGGCCCCGCGCCTGCTCGTGCGCGCGGTCCCAGATCTGCGACCCGAGAAGTTCGCCAGCGATTTCCCGCCGCTGGCTCCCGGCGCCGCCGACGCCCTCGCGCGGTCGGGCCTGCGGCTCTACGGTACCGATGCGCCGTCCGTTGATCCTGTGCAGAGCGCCGCGATGAGCGCCCACCGCGTGCTCGGCGCGGCCGGCATTCCGATCATCGAGAACCTCGACCTTTCTGCCGCCGAACCGGGCGAATACGACCTGATCGCGTTACCGCTGAGGATGGTAGAGGCGGAGGCGGCGCCGGTCCGGGCCGTGCTTCTGCCGGCAGGTAGTCTGAGGCTGGGCGCCGCCTAAAACGGACGTTTGCGTACCGTCGTAGGATCAGGAGCGGGAAGGTCTCCGTAGGTCGTTAGCTCCTCAGTGCGGTTGACCGGCTCCCGAGTCGTTGGCGCCGCCCCGGATCGCGAAGAGCATCTGGAACGCCACCGGACCGCCCGAGACGCTCGGGCTGGGCAACTGGCACAATTCGTCGTAGAGCCGCTGCAGGGTGTCATGGGCGGTGCTTGGTCGCGAGGTCATCTTCACGCTGGCGCTCCATTCGCCCGGCTCGATCTCGAGCTGCAGCGTGAGATCGGCGCCGGCGCCCTGCGGCCCCTTGGCGAAGAAGCCGATGACTGTACGCTTGATCAAATCGACGTAGTCTGCCAATTGATCGACTCGCAGGCGCTGCGCGATCTCGTGCTCGGGCGTCAGCAGGACGATCTGCCTCAAGTCGGTGGGCCTGCTGTCCTGCTCTAGTGGCCGGACTTCCGGCTCGTGGGCACGCCAACCGCCCTCCGCGTGGTAGGTCAGGCCGTCTACCGGGTTGGTGTAATCGCTGGCCAGCCACTTGAGGGCGAAGCCGAACCCACTGTTGGTGGGTCTTACTTCGACGGGCCTCATGTTCGTGAGTCCATCTCTTACGGCCCGCCACGACAAATCTCTCAGCGACATCATGAGCCCGTCTTCGACGATCAAGCCTTCGTCCTCGGTCTGCCCTGGGGCGAGCGCCAAGAAGCAACCGCTCAAGCGTGATCCGCTCGTGTTGGGTGCCGTGATCGCTTTCGCATCGGTCTGGCCGGGCTTCCAAACGAAGCAACCATCGGCGGTCGGCTCGAGCTCGGTCAACAAAACCGGCGGCGAGCTAGCGGGGAACTCGGCGAGCTGCTTGAGCAGATGCGCGCCGCTGTCTTCGGTCAAGCGGAAGACGATCCGATCGCGCTCGAGACAAACGGTCATCCCGGGCGCGTGGATGCGGCTCAGCTGCGAGATGATGCTGTCTTCCAGCAGGCGGGCCATCGGCAGGCCGGGCCGTGTGCGGTCGGCCCAGGGCGGCCAAGGGTAATGCGAGTAGGCCTGACCCAGGCGACTCAGTACCCGGGTAATGCCGAAAGCCATGGCGGCCTCGATCTCCTCGTCCTTTAGCAGGATGGCGGTCAGGCCATCGGGGAAATCGACGTCCGCGAAGCGTTCTCGGGTCGATGTATAGACGATGCCACGGTGGCCCAAGAGCCCGTTGTCGCCAAGCTCGGTGATATCGCCCGAGCCTACCGGCCTCCCGGCTTTTGCGAGCCGCAATATTTCCAGGAAGACTCGTAGCGGTTCTTTGGGGAAATCGGCCGGCCGCTCACCCGGATCGACTCGGACCGTCAAGCTGAGCTCGCGCTGGCCGTACCTCGATAGGCCGTCGCTAGTATAGGACCAGCAGGGTACCGATGCGACCTCGTGCAGCCAGACACGCGCCGATAGCTCGCCTGGGACCAGGTCGAGTTGGAGGGGGAATTCGCCGGGATCCGAGATGGCAGGCATCCCTGGCTCCTCGTTCATTAAGTGGGCAGTTTAGGCCGGCGCCCGTTGGGCAAGCGGAGGAGAGGGGTAGAATGTGTTACTATTCGGGCAAAGGAATGGTTCCGGGCGGCGCCCGTCGTCGCTCGCTGCAGTGAGGAGTGACAGATGCCGCAGGACAAACCGGGCGAGGACGTTAACCGCTTGATTCGCACGGCCGACATCTCGCGCAAGCAACGCTACCAGCTTCTCACATCGCTCGTGGTGCCGAGGCCGATCGGTTGGCTCTCGACCTATGCGAAAGATGGGACCCCGAACCTGGCGCCGTTCAGCTACTTCGCCGCGCTGGCCGACACGCCGATGCTGATCGGCGTCTCCATCGGCTGGCGCGCCGGCGAACCGAAGGACACGCTGCGCAATATCCTGGACACGCGAGCCTTCTGCACCAACGTCGTCAGCGAGCCGCAGCTGGAAGCGATGAACGCGACGTCCGGGGACTATCCTCGTCAGGTCGATGAGTTCAAAGTGGCCGGTCTGCCCATGGCGGAAGGGTCGGTGGTTCGGGCGCCCTTCGTCGAGAACTGCCCGGCCGTGATGGAATGCCGGCTCTATAAGGAGGTCGAGCTGGGGACCGCATCGAACAGCCTCGTGTTGGGAGAGGTGCTGGCGGTGCGGCTCGGGTCTGAACTACAACTGGTACCGGGTACCCACCAGGTGGAGACGGAATCGCTGCAGCCGGTCGGCCGCCTGTTCGCCGGCGGCTACGCGTTGCTCGGTAGGATCAAGACGCTGCCGCGCCCGCGGCTGGGCTGAGGCGTCGGCGTCGGTCAGGCGACGACCAGAAGGGCCGTCGAATACATGATGACGAGTCCAGCAACGAGCCCCATGGCGTTGAGCGGCGCGCTCCAGCCGGATTCCGACTCGCGCCGGATGAGCCTTCCCAGCTCCCAGACGACCTGAAAGATCGCCCCCGCTCCCAACGCCAGAGAGAAGACGGCGAGCCCGGGCCGGTAGGTGAAGCCGCCGATCCAGGTGCCGGCGATGGTCGGCAGCCCGGCCAACGCGCCCAGCGCGATCAACTGCCAGAGCGCCGGTCGAGTACTGGCCAAAGGCGCTACGATGCCGAGTCCCTCCGTGGTGTTGTGAATGGCGAAGCCGATCACCAGAAACGCACCCAGCGAGATCGCGCCGACCGAGTACGCCGCTCCGATAGCCAGGCCTTCGCCCAGGTTGTGGAGGCCGATACCCAGAGCCACCATGTAGGCCAAACAGAGGGGCGGGGACGCATCCCCTCGTCGGTCGCGCCCCCGCAGCCAGCGGCTCACCGCTACGAGCCCGAACACCGATCCCAACACGCCAAGCACCACCAGCCCCATCCCCTGGAATGCCTCGGGTACTCGCTCCTGCAACTCGATCGCCTCGTGGAGCGCATCGATGCCCAAAAACAGCAACAGACCCACCGTCAGGCTCAGGAAGAAGTGGACCCACTTGCGCTCGACGCGGCACAGGAAGGGAAACCAGAGCAGGCCGAGGAACACCGGGATGACACCGACGTAAAGGCCCAATAACGTAAACGTTGCCAAATAACGTAAACTGGGCGCTGGCGACTGCGTCGCTACCTCGACGCCCGCACTGAAGGTGAGGCCCGTATTCGTCATTATCGTGACTTCGTGAGGCTCACCCTCGACCCACGGGTAGGCGGCGCGGATCGTCGCGCTCTTCAAGCGCTCTACCGTCGGACCCGGCTCGATCTCGTATTCCCAATAAGCCTCGTCGATGAGGACCTGGGCTACCGTAACCGGCTCCGGCCCGCCGTTCACCACGTGCACTTCCAGCTGACCCGGCTCCGGAAGACGTATCCGCTGAACCGTTAGCTCCTCGACCGGCGGAAATGCGGCCCGGAAAACGCCTAGCGGGCCGAAGCGCAGAAAGAGCATCCCGATACCGGCGAGCAGAAGAAGCGGCAAGAGGCCGGCGAGCCAGAGTCGCGCCCGGGACGTCATGCGTCGGTTCGATCAGTCGGCGTCTTCGACGCTAGGGATGCCGGTCGTGCGTCGAAGAAGCCCATCCAACCCAGCTCGGCAAAATCGCTCTGGTGCGCGTGGAACATATGCAGCCCGGCGTTCTCGAGCTCGAACTCGAGGACATGCCGCTCACCCTGGCACATCATGATCGTGTCGGTAAGCTCGTAACGCTCGAGATCGGTCCCGGTACGGTGCACCCTGAACATCCCCGCGTGCAGATGAAACGAGTTCACCGGGTCGAACTCGGTGGCGTTCACAAGGTAGACGCGCACCGTCTCGCCGACCTCCACCGGTATCGGATGCTTCTGGTAATGAAACGCCACCGTGTTGACCGCGTAAACTTCGTTCTCGCCGTCGAAGTTCGTGTCAAAGGCGTTCATAACCATCACCAGTTCACGCGCCGGCCGCCGGCCGCCCGGTGGATCGATGATGAAAACTCCGTACAAACCTTTATGAATGTGCCGCTTCAACGGGATCGTGTGGCAGTGATACAGGTGCAGGCCGTACGGCTTCGCTTCGAACTCGTAGCTCAACGACTCGCCCGGACCGACCACCGGCAGCACCCCGTCCATTTCCGGCGGGTGCGTACCGTGAAAGTGGATCGTGTGGGGGTGGGAGCCCGCGTTGCTGAAGTGCACCCGTAGAAGGTCGCCGGCACCGCAACGGATCGTTGGGCCAGGGACCCGACCGTTGTACGTCCAGGCGGGGAAGAAGACGCCCGGCGCCACTTCGACCTCGCGATCGCTAGCCACGATGTCGTACTCGCGTAGCGTCCGGCCGTCAGCGAGGCGGCTCACCCGCCCGTGGTCGAATTCGGTAAGATAGGCTACCGGGTCGAAGGCGGCTGTGGAGACATCGCCCACGGCCAGCGCTCGGTGCGCTTCGGGAGAGACGTGCATTTCGCGCGCCGCGTCGGTCCGGGGCCGGAACCCGAGGAAGGCTGCGGCCCCGGATAGCCCAGCGGCTGCGGCGCTGAGCTTCAACCAGCCGCGCCGCGAGAAGGTAGTAGACATGGGGCTGAGTTGGGGCTAATCGTGATGTTCGGCGGTCCGAAATGGCACGATGGGGAGAAAATAGTGTTGGGGCTGTCTAGATGCAATAGAGACTCATTCTCAACCAGCGCTGAGCCTCATCTTGGCAGGCC
>JASFTI010000292.1:0-5038 GCA_050053635.1 Gemmatimonadales bacterium | reverse complement strand
ATCTCGCGCATCGCGGCTGGATCTGCTCGCTGCGGTTCTCGATCGCTCGCCAGCCGAATACCCAACGCTCGGTACGCTTCCTCAGCCGGCCTATCCGCGATTGCGCGAGGCGGCGAGCGCGAACGCTTGGGCCGCGCTGCTGATGGTTTCTCGTGGAGAGCTGGACAGTGCGGTCGTTCGTCTAGGTGAGAACGCGGCGTTCGCCGAGCACTTGCTCTTTCGGACGCCGAGCTGGTTCGCGAACCACTTCGGAGCGCTGATGCTGCGCGACTACGCGCTCCTGCCCTTGGCTTCGCTCGAGGAGATTCGCGGCCACACAGAAAAAGCGCAGAAACTCGGCGGCATCGCCGACGAAGTCTGCGACCACGTAGGGTCGGCTGTGTGGTCGACCCGCATGGCTGGGCTCGCTGCCAACCCGGAGGAGAGCGCGCGGTTCTTGAGCGCGTTGACTGACAGACGCCTGCTGCTGGGAGTCCGTGTCGACGCGTTCGACGGAGGCTGGAAAGGCTTCTGTGCCAACCCGCGCGAGATATTGAGCGGGGTGAGCCTCGTCCGGAGTGAGCTGGTGCGAACTTCGGCGGGAACGATGCATGATATGCCCTATTCGCAGGAATTGGCCCAGCTCACGGAGAGTACGTGGATGCGGTCGGCTGTGGATGCCGGCAGTCCAACGGGGGGACTGCTTGTGAAGGAATCAGGTCCGCTCGGTGTCTTAAGTCGTTTGAGGTTTTGCAGAATCCGGTGAGGTGCACCCGTACGGGTGAGTAGCGGTGAGTGATCGGTGCCGTTTTCGTCCTGTCTCGTCCTGATGTGTCTGGCCTGCCCTGCCGAGGCGCAAGAGCCGGTCGACAGCGCCGCCCTGGGCGGGAAGCAGTTGAGTTGGTGCTGGGCCCGTGCCCATATGATTCTGAAAGACCATCGGTTGGTGAGCTTCGCGTGAACCGGGGCGATCGCCGAGCCGGGGGTGCCGGATCCGATCTACGACAGAGGAAAGGGTGATTATGGACCGCAGGAGCTTCGTCAAGCAGGCCGGTGTGGTTTTGGCCGCGGCTTCCGCGCCGGCGAGTCTGACAGCCTGTTCGGCGATGGCCAGGCCGCGCGCCGGGGCAGTGGGGATCGGGATGTGTGACTGGAACCTGGGGCCGATGTGTGACCCCGAGCAGATTCCCAGAGCGGCCGAGGCCGACCTGGAGGGGATCCAGGTGAGCCTCGGGCGGAATCCAGAGGAAATCGTTCTTAGGGATCCCGTCGTTCGGGGGCGCTACCTCGAGCTCGGTCGTCAGCATGGTATCACATTCCACTCCGTCGCCCTCGGCCTGCTCAACAGCTACCCGCTTGCCGAGGAGCCGCGAGCGGCGGTCTGGGTGGTCGACGCCTTAGAGACGGCTGTGGCGCTCGGTGCCGGCAACGTGCTGATGGCGTTCTTCGGCAACGGCGATTTGCGCTTTAGGGATGAAAACGGCGAGTTCGTGAACACCTCCGAGGCCGGCTTCGCGTCCTACCGGCTGGACCAGGCCAAGGTCAGCAGCGTGGTCGAGACGCTGAAGCAGATCGTGCCGCGGGCCCGGGACGCCGGGGTCGTGCTGGGGCTGGAGAACACCATCACGGCGAGGCAGAACCTGGAGATCATCGAGCGGGTCGGTTCGGAGTGGCTGCAGGTCTACTACGACGTGGGCAACTCCACAGGTAACGGCTATGATGTACCCGGCGAGCTCCGCATGCTGGGTAACGAGCGGATCTGCGAGGTCCACCTGAAGGACTGGCGCACGCCGCTCCTGGGCAGCGAGGAGGGCATGGTGGACATGCCGGCCGCCGCGGCGGCGCTGCGCGACATCGGCTACGACAAGTGGCTGGTGCTGGAGACCAGCGGCCGTGACGGTCGCTTTCTAGAGGACACGCGCCGCAACGTGGCCTGGGCGCGGCAGACCTTCCAGAGGGCGTGAGACGCGCCTTGCGTCCGTTGGGTGGGATCGGCAAGGCGGCCGCAGCGTTGGGCCGGCCGCTGCGCCGGCCCTTCGTCTGGGGTGTGGGAACGGGCGTCGTGCTCGTGGTGCTGATCCGCGGCGGCAACACGCTCACCTCGTCGGACAGCTTCTGTGAGGCGTGCCACACGCATCCCCAGGCCACATCCTCCTGGATTCAGTCGACGCATTACGCGACGAAGAGCGGCACGGTGGTACACTGTGTGGAGTGCCACCTGCCTCCCGGCGGAGTGGGCTACGCGACCGAGAAGGCGAGGCTGGGGATCCGCGACGCCTTCGGCACGATCTTCAAGAACAGGGGGTCGTTCGACTGGGAGCGGCGTTCGCAGCTCGAGCACGCGCGCAGGTACACTTTCCGCGAGTCGTGCCTCGAGTGCCATCCGAACCTCTTTCCGGTCGAGCTCACCGACAAGGGCGAGGAGGCCCACCTCCACTACGAGCGGCGCTCCGACGAGGTGCGCTGCCTCAACTGCCATCTGCACGTCGGCCATTACGATCCCGACGCGGCGAAAGAGATCGAGTTCGGTCTGGTCGAGATCGCCGATGTGGAGATCTTCGATGCCCCGGCCACGGTCGAGGGGTTCGTCGACTACACCGAGTTCATCCCCGGCACCAGAGTGTCGTTCGAGATGGTGGCGATCCCCGGCGGCCGGTTCGAGATGGGGAGCCCCGAATCGGAGCCCTACCGGCAACACGACGAGGAACCGGTCCACACAGTGCAAGTCAGCCCCTTCTGGATGGGGCGGGTCGAGGTCACGTGGGACGAGTTCGAGGCCTGGTACCGCGCGACCCGGTCCGAAGGCCGTACCGACACTCGGCAGGCGCGAGTCGGCGGTCCGCTGGTCGAGGCCGGCGTCGATGCCGTCACCGGCGCCACCCCGCCCTACGTGCCGCCCGATCAAGGCTGGGGCAAGGGCCAGCGCCCGGCCATCACCATGACCCATCACGCGGCGCAACAGTATACCCGCTGGCTCTCGACCGTGACCGGCAAGCGTTACCGGCTGCCTACCGAGGCCGAGTGGGAGTACGCCGCCCGGGCCGGAACCCAAACGCCTTACTTCTTCGAGGGTGACCCGAACCAGTACACGGAGCGCCGGTTCTGGAACCGGCTACTGGGAGCGGACACCGAGGTGCTCGATAGCTTCGTGGTCCACGCGGGCAACAGCGGCGGCCGCACCCAGCCGCCCGACGAGGTGGCACCCAACCCGTTCGGCTTGGTCAACATGCTCGGCAACGTCCGCGAGTTCTGCCTCGACTGGTACGCGCCGGATGCCTACGAGGAACGCGCCAGCGGCACGGCGATCGTCGACCCGCGCGGGCCGGCGACAGGGACGGAGCACGTGGTGCGGGGCGGGTCGTTCCGCAGCGACCCGGCCGATTTGCGGACGGCCGCCCGCGACCGTACCCGCAGCGACGCGTGTCGCATCACCGACCCGCAGGCCCCGAAAAGCATCTGGTGGTATTCGGACTGTACGGACACTGGATTTCGTGTAGTGCGTGAGATGACGCTGGAAGGAGACCAACAATGACCGAGAAGAAGGACGGACCCAGCCGACGCGAGTTCATCGAGACCGTCGGACTGATCGGCGCAGCGGGGGCGATGGGAGCGATGGTCGCCGGCTGCGGTGGCGTCGGCGAACAGTACGCCGACTACCCATGGCCACCCTTATTGGATCAGGCACCCGACGGACCCGTGCTGAGGGCGGGGCTTATCGGCTGCGGCGGCCGCGGCACCGGCGCCGCCCGCGACTTTCTGAGTGCCGGGCCCAACCTCGAGATCGTCGCCCTGGCCGACTGTTTCCGCGACCGGCTGGAGAGCTGCCGGGAGACTCTCCGGGAGGAAGAGGGTGTGGAGGTGCCGGACGAATTCTGCTTCGACGGCTTCGATGCGTACGAGCGGTTGCTCGAGACCGAGGTCGACCTGGTCCTGCTGGCCACGCCACCCTACTTCCGACCCGAGCACTTCGAAGCGTGCGTCGACGCCCGCAGGCACGTGTTCATGGAGAAACCGGTGGCGGTCGACCCCGTCGGGGCGCGCTCGGTCATGGCCTCCGCCCGCACCGCCGACGGGCTCGGCCTCTGCGTCGTCACCGGTACCCAGCGCCGCCACCAGGCCAACTACCTCGAGAGCTTCCGAAAAGTCACGCGCGGCGCCATCGGCGACGTCGTCGGCGGGGCCTGCTACTGGAACGGCCAGGTCCCGTGGTGGCGCGAACGGCAGAGCGACTGGAGCGACATGGAGTACATGGTGCGCGACTGGGTGAACTGGGCCTGGCTATCCGGCGACCACATAGTCGAGCAACACGTGCACAACTTGGACGCGATCAGCTGGTTCCTCGGCGACGCCCATCCGGAGAAGGCGGTCGGGGTCGGCGGCCGTTGGCGGCGACCCAGCGGGGACCAGTACGACTTCTTCAGCATCGACTTCACGTTCGAGAACGACGTGCACGTCCACAGCATGTGCCGACAGATCGCCGGCTGCACCAACAACGTCTCGGAATTCGTGCGCGGCACCGAGGGCTACACGAACTGCGTCGACAAGATCTGGCGGCCCGACGGGACGCTGTCTTGGGAGTACCCGTACGAGTTGGACGAGGAAGGAGAAGAGGAGCGGCCGCGGCCGTATCGGCAGGAGCACGTCGATCTGGTGACGGCGATCCGCACGGGCTCGCCGGTCAACGAGGCGAACCGTACGGCGGTCTCCACCCTGATCGCGATCATGGGCCGCATCTCGTGCTATACCGGCCAGGAGGTCACCTGGGACGAGATGATGGAGTCCGGCCTCGAGCTGGGGCCGCAGCGTGTAGCGCTCGGCCCGTCGGAGTTGGTGCGGGCCGTGGTGCCGGTCCCGGGGACGGACTGAACGGTGGGTGGTAGGCGGTAGCCGGTAGCCAGTGGTCGGTGGGCAATGATCACCGGCTACCGGCCGCCGGCTACCGCTTCAGCAGGGTCGGAGCACGTGGAGGTTCTCTATGGAAGTCATCATTCAGAAAGACTACGAGCAGATGAGCAAGGTGGCGGCGGAGATCGTCGTCGAGGTCCTGAACGCGAAGCCG
>JASFTI010000291.1:0-5047 GCA_050053635.1 Gemmatimonadales bacterium | reverse complement strand
AATGCGCTCTTTAGATAGCCGACCCGCAGCGTTCTCACATCGAGCTCCGCGTCCCAGACGAATGGGAGATCGACGACCGTAAGATCTCTGCCGTCGGGGCCGTAGATCGCCTCGAACACCAGTGCACAGTCCTCAACGCTGCGACAGATCGGGCCGACCTTGTCCATGCTCCAGGAGAGTGCCATCGCCCCGTAGCGGCTCACGCGCCCGAACGTGGGCCGCAGGCCCGTCGTGCCGCAGCGCGTGCACGGCGAAACGATCGAGCCGAGGGTCTCGGTCCCGATGGCAAAGCCCAGCAGCCCGGCTGCCGTCGCCGCCGCCGGGCCCGCCGACGAGCCGCTCGAACCCTCCTCGTAGTCCCAAGGGTTGCGCGTCCTTCCGCCGTACCAGACGTCGCCCATCGCCAGCGCGCCCAGCGTCAGTTTCGCCACCAGCACGGCGCCTGCCTCTTCGAGCCGCCTTGCCACTGTGGCGTCCTCATCGATCACCTGGTCCTTGTACGGCGCCGCGCCCCACGTCGTCCTGTACTCGGGAATCGCCAGGAGGTCCTTCGCACCCCACGAGATACCGTGCAGCGGACCGCGGTAGTTGCCGCCGGCGATCTCATCGTCGGCTTGACGGGCCTGCTCGAGGGCGAGCTCCTCGGTGAGCGTGACCACGCACTTTAGCTTGGGGCCGTACTTCTTCAATCGCTCGAGGTACATGGTGGTGAGTTGCACCGACGACAGGCGCCGCGTCTCGATAAGCTTCGCCAGGTGCGTGACCGGCCAGAACGCGATTTCCTCCAGGTCCGTCGGCAGGCGATCGATCCGTACCTGGCTGCGGCGCGAGACGCCCGGCTCCCGCGCCACCGTGTGGCCCGGGGGGACCGGTTCGAAGTAAAGGGCCGGCGGCACTTTGTTGACCAGCTCGAGGCTGCGGAGCACCTCGTAGCCCCGCAACCGGCGGTTGAGCCCCTGCAACATCAACTGGCGCTCTTCGTCCGTAAACTCGAGGCCGGCTACCGCCTCGGCGTCGGCCAGCATCTCCACGGTGATCTTGAGCTCTTCCTGATCTTGTAGCAACGACCAGAGCACGCCAGGCAGCAAAGTAGACGAAAGGCCGATGCCCGAGAAGTAGGCGAGGAAACGACGGCGCGTAAGCTGGGTTGCGGTGGACATGGCACCTCCCGCTTATGTCATCTCAATAAACAATATCCGACATTCGATAATCAGGTGCTCAACGATTGTTCAACGGTCGATGATCAACGCCCGATATTCGAGTTTCAGGTCGCAAACAGTCCTTCCATGAACATTGGAGATCGATGATCGGATCTTGTGAGATGAATCCGATTCGATCACATGAGTGTCGAGTGTCGGATATTGGATATCGAGATCAAAAAACATCCAGGTCCTTACCGTACACGACGGTCCCATCGTACACCTGGCGTATCTCCTCGATCAGCTCCGTCGGCGTCGAGCCCCAGAGCAGCTGATGATAGAGAACGAGGGTTCCCGGCTGTGCCTCCGCCGCGATGCGGCCGAGCTCCAGCGACGACGTGTGTGAGCTTGCATGGTATCGCTGCCACACCGGCTCCCGGGCCTCGAACCCGGCCTGCGAGTACACCTCGTGGATCAGCACGTCGCAGCCGCGGCAGTTCTCGGCGATCGCCGGACTGGGCCGAGTGTCCCCGGAGATCACGATGGAGCGGTCGGGCGTGTCGAAGCGGTAGCCGAACGACTGCCGCCAAGAGCCGTGTTGTACGGGAAAGGCTGTGACGCGTACGTTCTCGTCCTCGTATACCAGGCCGGGCTCGATCTCGTGGACATCGACCTTGTATCCGTCGGAGTTGGCGGGCTCGAGGCCGTCGAGTCTGACGCGTATGTCCTCTTCGTAGGCTGCCAGCAGGTGGTCGGTCATCGCCCGCAGGCCTTGCGGCCCATAAACCTCCGCTGCAACGTCGCGCTCCAGCACCCAGGGCGTGAAGATGAAATCGGCATAACCCAGGGTGTGGTCGCTGTGCAGATGGGTAATGAAAGCGAACCTGAGGTTCTTGACATCTAATGCCTCGACACCGGCCTGGTAGGCGGCCGCGGCTCGCCGCACCACCCCCGGGCCCAAATCGACAAGATACGGCGTGTCGTCCACGACGATGGCGAGGGCCGGGCCCGAGCGATCGGGCTCGGCGTTCGGCGTGCCGGTGCCCAGCAGGACAACCCGGGTGCGCTCCGACTGAGGAAGCACTGCCGTCGAGCGGTCGGTGGTAGCGTCGGGATCACCCGGACGGTAGGCCCCAAACGACGCGATGATCAGGATGAGGGACCAGCGAAGCAGTCGATAAGGGAAAGCCCTGGTGCTCTGAATGCTCGTCACGTGTGCAAGCCCTTTCTATGGGGATTCGGGTATCCCCACTACAGTAACTAGCGCTGCCGGTATTCCTCCCAGCTCCTCGGCGGCCGGCACTCGGGCCAGGTCATCTGTTCGCCGGTACGCCGGCTTACCGGGAGCACGCGCCGCTCCCGCGGCATCATCTCATCCTCCTCGGAAGCCAGGTAGGCGAGCATCGCGAACAGCGTCGCGTTGTTCTTGAGATCGTCGAATACGATCTTGTCGAACGTATCGCGGTTCGTGTGCCACGTGTACGGGAAGTACGCCCATCTGTGCGCCCCCAGGAAGAAGGCGGGCGCGCCCGTGCACAGAAACGACGCGTGATCGCTGCCTCCGCCACTCGGTGTCCCCGGCAGGGTGAGGTCGATGTGTCGTGATATCTCCGTGGGAATCGCCGACAGCCAGCGCGCGAAGTACTCGCCGGCCCGGGTCAGGCCGGCGCCGGTGGCCCGCACGATTCGACCCGTCCCGTTGTCCTGATTGAGCAAGACCTGCAGCCCTTGGACGACCTCGGGGTGATCGGCGACGAAGGCGCGTGACCCGATCAGCCCCTGCTCCTCACCGCCCCATAGTCCGGCGATGATCGTACGCTTCGGGTTGGGGTAGGCCGCTTTCAGGATCCGCACCGCCTCGAGCATCGTGACGCTGCCCGTCCCGTTGTCCGTGGCGCCCGAGCCGCCGTCCCAGGAATCGTAGTGCGCCGACAGTACGATGTACTCGTCAGGCCTCTCTGTGCCCCGAATCTCGGCGATGCTGTTGAACACCGGCTCCTCACCGTTGAACCGAGCCTTCGCCTCCACCTCGAGCACCGGACCCTGGCCGCGTTCGGCGAGCCGAAAGACGAGGCCGTAGTCCTCGCAGCCCAACGCCAGCGTCGGCACTTCCTCGGTGGCAGCGCTGAACACCCGGTGCACGCCCCAACCGCCGGGCCAGCTGCTCGTCAGGATGCCCCGGACACCCGCCTCTTCGAGAACGGTCGACAGCTGTCGCTGGTTGTAGCCGGTCTTCTCGGTCCGGGCCCGCCACTCCTGACGCAGAGTGTCGCGCTCGGCCTGCATCCGCTCGAACGACTCTTCCGTCGCGTACTCTTCCCAGTTGTCGTTGGGGCGGCACGTGGGCTCGGGGTACGAAACGAGGACGAACCTCCCGTCCGCCTCGGGCAGCCAGGCCTGGAAGGCGGCGGAGTCGGCTACGTCGGGAAAGATCACCACGCCGGCCTTGACCTTGCCGCGGGTGCCGGCGCTCCAGGCCAGCAACATGCCTTCCAGGGTACGGACACGGGGCTCGACGAGATCGATGTGCGTGATCCCGCGCTCCCAGTTCATCCAGGTGCCGTACTGCTCGTTGCGCGCCTCGATGCCCCAACTCTGGAACATCTGGACCGCCCAATCGTTCGCCGCCTTGTGGGCGGGTGACCCGGTGAGCCGCGGACCGATCGAGTCGAGCAGCGCCTGGGCCAGAACGTAGGTCTGCGAGTTCTCCATCCCCTCCTCCCAGATGCGCTGGAGGACGGGGTCCTCGACCGGGAAGGTCTGGGTCGCGGCTGGGGAAGCGAGCGCGAACAGCGCGGCCACCAGCGTGAAACAGATCCTTGTTCGAATCATCGAATTCCTCCTCAAGCGGTACGTGTCTATCGGTGCCGACCTGCCAGCGCACCGGCTCAGGCGGCTATCAAGGTGGGTGCTAACGCCGAGTAGTGGGTGCGTAAGAATGGCGGCTGGCTCGCCCGGCGACAAGATGTCCGCCGCTCGCCTTGTCGGCGCTTTCAGAGCAACACTACGAGGACAAGCTCGATTGGAAGCCGGCGAACAAGTCGATGACTATGGGCCGTCTGGCCACTCACCTGGCCGAGATGCCCAGCTGGGGCGTCCACGCCCTAGCGATGGACGAGCTGGACATCAACCCACCCGGCGGCGAGCCGTACCAACCGGTCGAGCTCGGATCGGTCTCGGAGATGCTCGAGCTGTTCGACACCCACGTCGCCAAACTGCTCGAGACCCTCGCGTCGACCAGTGAAGAGGACCTCAACAAGCCCTGGACGCTGAAGAACGGCGGCGAAGAGATCTTCACCCAGCCGAAGATCGGCGTGCTACGCGGGATGGTGATGAACCACGCGATCCATCATCGCGGACAGCTGTCGGTCTTCTTGAGGCTGAACGGGGTGCCGTTGCCGGCGATATACGGACCCTCCGCCGACGAGCAATGATGGGAAGTCCAGTTAGGGAAGCGGGGAAGTTCGTTGGGAATTACAACAAAAAGCCCGGCCTGAGCCGGGCTGTTGCTGACTTCCCTGAATTCTCAATTCTCGGGAACGACCGAGATGATCTTTCTTCCGCGGCTCTTTCCGAAGCTCACATAGCCGTCGGAGAGGGCGAAGAGCGTATAGTCGGTGCCCTTGCCGACGTTGTGGCCCGGGTGGTACCTGGTGCCGCGCTGCCGCATGATGATGTTGCCGGCCCGCACGAACTCCCCGCCGTACTTCTTGACGCCCAGGTACTTGGGGTTGCTGTCGCGACCGTTCCGCGTCGAGCCGCCTGCCTTCTTATGAGCCATGGGGTCCGTCCCCGCTAAGATTTCTTCTTCTTCGACTTCGAGGCCGTCTTGGCTTTGGCCTTGGTCGTGGTCTTCGCCTTGGCCGTCGACTTCGCCTTGGTCGTCGACTTCTTGGCCGAGGCCTTGG
>JASFTI010000290.1:0-5077 GCA_050053635.1 Gemmatimonadales bacterium | reverse complement strand
GTCCGAGGATTGTAGGACCCGTGGTGCTCGTCACAGCTCGTCAGCTACGTACGACCTCCATGGGCAGAAATGGCCAACCTCATTGAGCCAGCGATCCAGATCGGACTCCACCGCGTCTGGCGTTCCGTCGCAGACCTCTATGGCTGCCTCTGTCAGGTCCCACTCATCGGGCACGAAGTGCCAGCTCCAGTCGAGGTTATGGTCGCCGTTACCTGCAGCGATGGGGCCGTTGATGAACAGATCCCGTTGCTGCAAAGGAAGGCGGAGCTGGGCTCTGGCCTCCTCGAGGACCGTGGGATCTGAGGTTTGAGCCACGAATTGCCCGGGAAGACCGTCCAAGGCAAAGAGGAACATCCCCGACTGATCCGGTTCGGTAGAATCTCCCTTGCAGGCGAGGACCGCGCTGAGGATAATGACCGTGCTTGCAAAACGCGCAGGTTGCATGCGAACTCAACTCCCTTCTCAAGATAGCATCCCAACATAGTCGCGAGCCGGTAGAGCGTGCTCTACCGGCCGCGCCCTGCCGACAGCTTCCAAGTTACAGGCACGTTCATACACCGTCAGCCGAAATCGTCTGGACTGGATCAGCGGCGCGGTGGCACGGACGACAGTACCCACCAATTGGTACGACTTTCGTCCACTTCGCCGCGTTGATAGGCCGGTTGGTGCGAAATCTGTTGTCTTCGGTCTGTGCTTCTGACAGCTTGATAGGGCTGCCATTAGGGCGACCCGCCAAACCTAGAAATGGCGAAGGTGAGCTTGCCCAGTAGAGACACGAGCACGACCAACTTTGTCGAGCAGAGCCATGAGGACCAGACCCTCACCCGCCCTCGCAGCTGCTTGCGTTGCGATCGCGGCAGCATGCGCCGGCGGAAAGGACGATGAGAAGGGAGAGTGGCAGACGTCGATCGAGACGGTTGGATCCGTCACCACGGTGCGGACCTTGTCCGGCTCGATCTGGCTGGACACCGCCACGCTTCGTGAGCAAGCGAGCATCGGATCGGTCGCGGGCGACGAGGCGTATCTGCTCGGCAACGTCGTCGGGGTGGCCGCTCACGATGATCGCATCTACGTGCTCGATGACCAGGTGCCGGTGCTGCGAGTGTACGACTTCCACGGCGAGCACATCCGCGACATCGGCCGTGAGGGCGGCGGACCGGGTGAGTTTCGCAATCCCGCCGGCGTGGGCGTCAGTCCGGACGGTGACCTCGTCTTCGTACACGACGGCAGTCAAGGACGAATCAGCGTCTTCACCTCGGACGGCGAGCCGGTCGAGACCCGGCGCGTCAGCGCCTTCAACACTTACGTCCCTCCCATAACGGTGTCACGCGACGGAACCCCGTATGTTCCCCAGCTGTTGAACCCCGGCGATCCACCCTATCGCTGGCGCAAAGCCATGGTGGGTTACGGCCCGGGAGGCGCCGTCCGCGACAGCCTGACACCGCCGGAGTACGATTACGAGCCGCCTCGACTCCCGGCACACGGCGCGAGGTCGGTCTCGTACAACCTCGTACCGTTCTCTGCCACGGTCCTTTGGACCATGACACCGCTCCGTGCCATCGTTTCCGGAGTCTCCCGGACCTACCGCTTCGAGGTCCGCCACGCGGATGGCAGAATCACCGTCATCGAGAAAACCTCCTGGGACCCCGTCCCCGTGCTCCCCGACGAAGCCGCCTGGCACCGGCGGTTCATGACGGTGATGAATCGGGCCGTCGAACCGGGCTGGGTCTGGAACGGACCCCCGATCCCCGAGCATAAGCCCGCCTATAGCCATCTGATCGGCGACCACAGCGGTAGGATTTGGGTCGGGCGCCCAGGACCGGGCGAGCGGCTGGAGGGAGGCACGGAGGACTCGTCGGACCCCGGAAACTTCTGGTTCAACCCGCTATGGCGTGATCGGCCTATCCTGGACGTGTTCGGCGGGAAAGGCCGGTACCTGGGGCCGGTCGAAGTCCCGAGCGGCTTTCGACTCAACCTGCCACAGCCTCACATCGATGACGACCTCGTCGTCGCCGTCGTCGAGGGCGAGCACGGTGTGCAGTACGTGAAGCGCTTCACACTGGTGATCCCGCGGTAACGCTAACTGTTCTGGCTATCGTTTGCGTCCCGATCCTCCCTTGGAGATGTTGCATGATACTGCGCAACGTGCAGCGGCGATGGGCCGCCTGGAGTATGGCGAAGAAGACGGCAATCGTAGGAGCGGGTGCGATAATCCTCGCGTGGGCCGGGGTTGCCCTGTTTGCGGCCATGCAGACGTGGGTCGCGGCTCAACTGCGCGGGCAGAGCATTCCGATATTCTCTACGCTGCTCGAGTTAGCCCGGCCGACGGTCGTCTGGGCTGTTGCAACACCGGCGATCCTCTGGTCCGCCCGGCGCTTTCCGCTGTTCGGTCGGCGCTGGGCCTTTCACCTCGTTTTCCACTTCGCTGCGGCTACGGCGTTTGTTCTACTACTGAACCTGATGATCAGGATTCCAGGCAACCTGGCGCGGGCCGACTGGAGTGCGCTCTGGGGCTCGAGCCTCGCCGGGTTTGTGCGGTATTACAACATCGTCGTCGTCGTCTACTTGGTGATCGTCGGGCTTGGCCATATCAGCCTTTACCTCGAGATCATGCGAAAGCGGGAGCTGGCCACTTCGCGACTTCGCGCGGAAGCTGCCGAAGCGCGCCTCGAGGCGATGCGGATGCAGCTGCAGCCCCACTTCCTGTTCAACGCCCTCAATGCGATCGGCCAGCTGATTCGGATCGGGCGCGCGTCGGAGGCTGGGACCATGGTGGAGCGGTTGGGGGTGCTGTTACGATCCGCTCTCAGGAAGGATGACGGCCAGGAAATCACTGTTCGAGAGGAGATCGAGTGTGCTCGCGCCTATGTCACCATTGAAGAGGCGAGATTTGGAGACCGATTGCGAGTGACCTGGGATGTGGATGAAAGGGTGCTGGAGGCACTGGTCCCGCAGCTCGTCCTTCAACCACTGATAGAGAACGCCATTCGGCACGGTGTGGCGAAGGACTCGGAGGCCGGTGAGGTAACGATCACGGTGACCGAGAGCGGCGGAAGACTCCGCGTAACTGTGCGAGATGATGGTCCTGGCCTCTCGGCACTGGGGGCTACCGAGTCGGAAGCGGGGATTGGCTTGAGGAATACGCGCGAGCGGCTGCAGCAACTGTATGGAGACCGCCAGGATCTGACTATGAGAGAGGCTCCGAACGGCGGCACCGAGGTGGTAATCGAAGCGCCTTACCACCTGTCGCAAGCGAGCTTGTCCCGGAGTAACGAGGATGAATCCGATTAGAGTTGTGATCGTAGATGACGAGGCGGTCTCGCGGGCCGGCCTGCGTGCGATCTTGAAGGATGAGGCGGACGTCGAGGTCGTCGGCGAGTGCGGCAGCGGCGGACAGGCCGTTGAACTAATAGAGGAAGCTGAACCGGATATCGTCTTCCTCGATATCCGGATGCCCGATATGGACGGTTTCGGTGTCCTGGAGCGGATAGGCGCGGAACAGCGACCCGTCATCGTGTTCACGACCGCGTACGATGAGTACGCCGTGGAGGCTTTCGACGTTCGGGCGACTGACTACGTGCTCAAGCCATTCGGCGAACGCCGTGTGAAGGAAGCGTTAAAGCGCGCCAGGGTCGAGGTGGGAAGGAAGCGGTCCGAGTTGCAGCAGTCGCAGGCGCAGGCTGAGAGAGGAGCGCCGCTGGCCGAGGATGAACACCCGGAGACCGATGTCTCCGGTGACCAGGGTTATCCCCCGTATCTCGCGGTGAAGGCCAGAGAGCGGGTATGTCTCGTCCCCGTGACGGAGGTCGACTGGATAGAGGCCGACGGTGACCATGTCAAGGTGCACGTTGGGTCGACGTGCTATAGGGTGAGGGAGAGACTGCGTGATGTCGAAGAACGGCTGGATCCGAGGAGATTCGTCAGAATCCATCGGTCATCTGTCGTACAGCTCTCTCGCATCAAGGAGCTGCAGCCATTCTTTCACGGCGATTATGTTGTGGTGTTGCGTGATGGGACGAAGTTGCGACTTACACGCAGTCGTCGAGATGCAGTGGAAAGACTCCTGAAGTATCGTCTCTGATCGCGCGTTCTCCGTTTCCTGCTAGGAAAGCGGTTCGCCTTGGGCGGCCGATTCACCGGTTGCGTCATCCACCTCGCCTTCCGTTTGATCCAATCGAAGGGAATTTCGCTGACAGGCCGCGGCTTCGCACCTAGCTTGTGCCAGTGGTGACACCGCCGGGTCCGAGATATCAGCGCGCCGCCCCGAGAATCGCGGCTGGTCCTAAGAGGGGCCGATTCGGTGCAAAGCCCCCGCCCGGCGGAAAGATAATCGGGACGAGGAGAGCCGTAGATCCGTTGAGTGCTGCGGTCAGGCATCCTCCGTTCACCTGATAGTCTAGGTCGTGGTCATCCTGGCTCTAGGTCGAACAGTCAGTTGGGTATCAGCCGGGATCCTTCTATTGGCAGCTGTGATGCTGCTTTCCGTTCGCCTATTCGACGGTGGTCGAGAAGCAGCGGTCCACGCCATGGACCCCGTGCCCGAGCGGGCAGCTGCGGTACTCGAGGTAATCGAGCAACGCCGCACCGTGCGCCGGTTCAGGTCCACCTCCGTTACCGACGAGCACCTGACGGCTATCCTCGATGCCGCCCGCTACGCCCCTACGGCAGGCAACCAACAGCCGTGGCGGTTTCTGGTGGTGCGCGATCGAGAGAGACTCGACCTGTTGAAGAGGCGCGCTCTGCAATGGTATCTAGGGCGGCTGCGCGGGGCTGATGCCGCTCGGGGGATGGACGTAGATTCGGTCCGGGCCAGGACGGAGGAGGTGCTCGAGGGGGCGCTCTCGGCGCCGGTCTACGTAGCGGTTCTGGTGGACGGGGAAGCGCCGTACGACCGGTACCTCGTTCAAGATGGGAGCTTGGCGGCGGGCAACTTGATGATCGCGGCGCGGGCGCTGGGATACGGCACGGGCTTCTTCACCACCTTCTTCCCGGAAGGGCCGATGAAGGAGTTCTTTGACATCCCGGACCGCTACTCGCTCATCTGCTTTACCCCGATAGGTGTGCCTGAGGCGTGGCC
>JASFTI010000289.1:0-5116 GCA_050053635.1 Gemmatimonadales bacterium | reverse complement strand
CGCAAGAACAAGCAGGAAGGGCCTGTTCTTCCTCACAGCCTGCTTCTCTCCATCTCCATCCCCATCTCCATCCCCATCTCCATCCCCATCGCCATCGTCAAAACCCACGACTCAACTCGAAACCGAACCGGAACGTCCGATAGCCATCCAACCGACTCTGCCCATATCCGACGTTTCCGCCGATCGTCCATTCCCCGACGCGGCGCGCCACATCGAGCGACGCGCCCAGCTCGAATACCGCGGCCGCCCCCCGATCGCGCTCCTGTAGCCAGGCGACACCAGGGACCGCCCGAGCTTCCAGCTCCCAACTCGATCCAAGCTCACCGGTCCAGCCGAGCACCGCCGAGTTCGTCCACGACCATTCGGGGTCCCAGTAGAGTCGCAGCCCGGGAACCGGCGCCGGATCGCGGAAGCTCAGGGCGCGGCTCTCGTAGCCCAGCGTCCAGCGATCGTCGGGTCGGTAGAACAACGCGATGGCGGCGTCGGCTCGCAGGTTGGCTTCGCCCTGCCCCGAGAGCCATGCGAGTCGCGCCGCCATCGACATATCGATCCGCTCCGCGATGGAACGGTAGTAGCCGAGTTGCGCCACGTCGGCGCGCAGGCCGGCCAGCGTCGCCTGCAGCGTCGCCGTCTCTCTGAACGCCGGTTCGTGCCGGTACTCGAAGCGGACCGCCGCGCCGCCTAGCTCCGGCGCCGCGACGACCAGCTCGGCGACCGGCTGAAACTCGGCGCCCGAGCCCGCGGCCCAGACGCCCAGCCGGAGCGCCGTCCGCAGCCGACCCTGCAGCCACCAGCGCTCGGCCGTCGCCCGGCTGTCGAGGACCGTCAGGTCAGCGCGTCGGCCGGCCGGGTCGTGGCCCGCCAGCTTCTCGAACGTCAGTTCGACGCCGGTCCGAATCCGCGGCGACCCGCTCGTCCAGGCGCCGCGCCAGCGTGCGACCGAGAAGTCATCCGAGTCGGCGAAGTAGTCGACGCGGCCCGCCGGGCCGATCGTGCCGTCCCGCGCCAGCTCCGCGTCGAGCTGAGCATTGAGGGCGGCGAGGCCTTCAACAGCCGTGACCTCTTCCGGGGCGAGGTCGAGCGACTGCTGATAGGCCTGCGCCGCCCCCACACGATCCCCACTCCAGCGGCGCAGGTCGCCCAATAGTGCCCATGCTTCCGCGTCAGCCGGTCGCAGCGCGAGCAGCGCTTCCGTCTCCGCTTCCGCCTCGGCCAGGTAGTCGTTCCAGACCAGCAGGCGCGCCAGTCTCATGCGTACATCGCGATCGTCGGGCCGGCGGCCCAGATAGGCGCGCAGGTAGGCGATCGCGCTGTCCGGTTCGTACGCCCGGTATTCGAAGACGTTCGCCATCTCGACCAGGGTCGAGTCGGCACCGGAGTCCTCCAGCAGGATCACGCGATAGAGCGCCAACGCCGAGTCGGCCGCGCCCACCATCGCCAGTCCGCGAGCTCGTTCCAGTAGGCTCGGCTCCGCGTCGGGGGGAGGTAAAGCGACTGCGATAGCGGCACGCAGCGAGTCGACGCTGGCGCTCCGATAGTCAGGGGGGAGGTGAGCCAACACTTCAGATGCGCGTGCCGGTCTGTCGGACCAGTAGAGGACCCTAGCCCACTGCATGCGGAGCTCCGGGTCCCCGGGCGCCAGTGCCACGAGCCGGGCGTACACAGCCTCGGCGCGGTCGTAGCGCTCGGCCCAGGTCGCGACCTCGGCGAACTCGCGTAGCAGCTCGGGGTCGCGCGCCGATTCTTCGGCCAGCACTTCGTAGATCGCCAGCGCGTCGTCCAATTCGCCGGCCGCCGTGTAAAGCCGCGCCAGCTCGAGGCGCACGCCGGGCTCGGCGCCCAGGGCCGGAGCAGCGCTGTAGGCGTCCATCGCCTCGTCCAGCCGGCCCGCCCGCCACAGCTCGCGTGCGTACTCGAGCCGTACGTCCAGGTCGTTCGGATACCGATCGAGGTAGCGGACCGCGAGCTCCAGCGCCGCATCGTGCTCGCCGTCACGGGCTAGCGGCACGTACTCGGCCCAGAACCGCTCGGCCGGCCCGCGCGGGATGGGTCGGCGGACCGCCGGCGGCGCTGGCGGCGGAACGGGAAGCGGTGGCCTGATGACCGGGTAGGCGAACCCGCTCTCCGAGAAGTCGAGCTCCAGCAGGAACCGCTGCGGGAGGAACCCGAAGACGAAGAAGAACAGGAGACCGAGCGACGCGGTCGCCAGCGTCGCGAACCGTCCCCAATAGGACCAGCGGGGGAGTTCAGCCATCCTATCTACTGTCTCATGACTTTGAGCAGTCGCTCACGATCGGTGGGCGACGTGTACACCTCCGCATCGACTTCGTTGAACGGATCGATCATAACGCGTTTCAAGAATTTCTCGGCGTGGCTCGCCATCGCGCCGTGCAGGTAGACCTCGACCTGCTGGTCGTTCACGCACATCCGATCGCCGGTTTCCTGGCGCATCTGCTCGGCGACGTGGGTGGCCAGCGCATGCAGGCCGCGCCCCTTCGCTGGTCTCAGTACAACGAGCGAGAAGATCGGCGCGCCAGCCGCTTTCAGCTGGGCGCGCACCGTTTCACGCACTTCCTTCGGGTGCCCGCTCACACCCGGCCGCGGCGCGTCCTTCGACTCCACCGTCGCCGGCGGCTCGGCTTCCTTCGCCTCGGGTTCCACCTCGGTGCGGCCGCGGCGCAACAGCGCCTCCATCCGTGAGGCCAGCTCCTCGGGGTTGAGCCCCCCGGAGACGAAATCGTCCGCACCCGAGCGCAGCGCGACCGCCCGGTCGCTCGCCCGAACGACGACGCGCGACATGAGCAGGATCGGCGGCCGGCCCGCGGCACGGCGCAGCTGGTGCATCACGTGCAAGCCCCGCTTCACCGTCCGGCGATCGACGTGCACGACGACGAGTCCGAACTCGCGCTGCGCCAGCTCGGGGAACGCGTCCACCGCATCGGTTGTGTGGACCAACTCGAACGTTCCCTCCAGCCAAAGCCGCAGCTCTTCCGGCAGCTCGCCGGTGATGTCGAGCAGCAGCACCCGGCGCCGCACGTCCGGCGTCATATCGCTACGACGCTTCTGCCGCACCATCTCAGGCGGGACCATTCCCAGGCCCTCCCTGATGTCGAACGTTATCGGACCCGCCGACTGCGACGGGCCCACCGTCTTGCGCACCACGATCTCGCGCCGACCCTCGGGACTCAGCGTGAAGTGCAGGATCAGCGAGGCGCGCTGCGAGATGAAATCGAAGCTCGAGTCGAGTGCCCCGGGATGCTCCGCCGCAAACGTCAGCATCACCATCGTACCCAGCTCGCCCAGCAGGTCGACCAGCATCTCCGCACCGTTGCCCGACTCGCGCGCTGTGACCAGCGGCCCGCAGGTGTCGATGACCAGCCGGTCAGGGACGCCCTCCTCCCTGACGAAGCCCGCCAGCTCCTCGAACACCTCACCCGGCTCGATGCTGCGCCGATACCGCTCGCGGAAGCCCGACTGGTAGCCCAGCAGCAGCCAGCTACCCGCCCGCAGGTGCGCACTGAGGTCGATGCCGATCGACTGGGCGAGCTCGATCACGTCCGCCGGCCGCGCCTGCGTCAGCATCGCCACCCGTCCGCCGCCCCGGATCCCCTCCCGCAGGAACTGGAGCGCCGCCACTGTCTTCCCCGTCCCCGGGCCGCCGATCACCGCGTGCAGACCACCGCTCACCGGCCCGCCTACACGTTCGTCGAGCACCCCGATGCCGAACGTTTCGCTCTTTTGGATCAACTCGGATTACCCACCCGGCACGGATGACGCGCCGGACTCCTGGGTGACCGGGGGGAGGTCAGTGGGAGGTCCGCCCAACAAAAAACCGCCACGCGGGCCCTGGGCCCGACAGTGGCGGGATCTGTCGGCGTCAATCTAAGGCCCCGATGCCCCGCTGCGCAAGCTTTGCCTAGGAACAAATGGCGGCCCGGCACGCCCGGTGCCCCCGCTCGGCAAAAAGTAGCGGGCCGATTAAGAGAATGACGCCGGCCCAACCGCGCTGCAGCATGTGGCCTCCCTTACATGGTGCGCCGGCCGACGGCTGACGGCACTAGGTCGACCCGCCTTGACCGGTGGTCGCACAGCCCCTACGCTGGAGCCTTCGTCACAGGCAGCGGGCGCCGACGGAACCGTGCGCCCGTCGTTCGCGTAGTGGGATACTGAGCTTCCAGACATACTCGCGGGGCCGCCGGCTGCGGCTCCCCAGCGACGCTTCCGTACCCGTCACCAGGAGGTAGGCTGATGAGAAGGTTAGCCGTAACGCTGTTCGCCGGTGCGGCGCTGGCCGCCCAGACGCTGGCCAGCGCAGTGGCGCTCCGGGCGCAGGAGATCGACATCCCGTACGAGCGGTTCGTACTCGACAACGGGCTGACGTTGATCGTGCACGAGGACCACAAGGCGCCGATCGTCGCGGTGAACATCTGGTATCACGTGGGCTCGAAGAACGAGAAGCCCGGGCGGACCGGGTTCGCCCACCTGTTCGAGCACCTGATGTTCAACGGCAGCGAGAACTACGACGACGACTACTTCAAGGTGCTCGAGCCGCTGGGCGCCACCGACCTGAACGGCACGACGAACCAGGACCGCACCAACTACTTCCAGAACGTGCCGACCTCGGCGCTCGACGTGGCACTCTGGATGGAATCGGACCGCATGGGCCACCTGCTCGGCGCGGTGACGCAGGAGAAGCTGGACGAGCAGCGCGGCGTGGTGCAGAACGAGAAGCGGCAGGGCGAGAACCAGCCGTACGGTCGGGTGAGGCTGGCGATCCCCGAGAACACGTACCCTGAGGGTCATCCGTATTCGTGGAGCGTGATCGGCTCGATGGAGGACCTGGACGCCGCGTCGCTGGAGGATGTGCACGAATGGTTCAGGACCCACTACGGCCCGGCCAACGCGGTACTGTCCATCGCCGGCGACATCGACGCGCAGACGGCCTACGAGAAAGTCGTCGAGTACTTCGGCGACATCCCGTCGGGTCCGCCGGTCACCAAGCACGAGACGTGGGTCGCCGAGCGGACCGGCGAGCATCGCCAGATCATGCAGGACCGGGTGCCGCAGGCGCGGGTCTACAAGGTATGGAACGTGCCGGAATGGGGCAGCGTCGACG
>JASFTI010000288.1:0-5119 GCA_050053635.1 Gemmatimonadales bacterium | reverse complement strand
GAGGTGAATCGCGCATCATCGACGCCAGCTCCAGGAGGATCGCCGTGCCCGACGCACCATCGTTGGCGCCGGGGACCGGCCTGGCGCGGTCCGCCGGATCGCGGGCCTCATCGGAGATCGGACGGGTATCCCAATGGGCGAGCAACAGCATCGACGACGTCGCCTGCGGCCGGAAGCGGGCCAGGAAATTGACCAGCGGTAGCTCATCGCCGGCGGTCGTAACGTGGGTGAAGCGCTGGACGATCACGGTATCGGCCCGCTCCGCCAGGTAACCCTGAACCCACGCCGCCATCTCGCGATGGCCCTCGCTGCCCGGGATGCGCGGGCCGAACGCGACCTGCCGCCGAACCAACTCGTAGGCAGACGATTCGTCGAAGCGCGGATAGGAAACGACGCCCGGCTGGGCCGCGTCGGATCTCGCCTCACCATCCGCCCGGCCGCAGGCGACGGCCGCGAGCGCGGCGGCGGTTACGAGCGCTACTGAGAACGCGGGTCTGGTCGAACTGTTCAACGGATCTCTCCTGTCTCGAAAAGGAACTGTCCGAAGAGCGATATTTCAAGCTGCGTCGATCCGATCCGTTGGCCAAGCTCGCTCTGGCTGTCGCGCCAGAACGCCTGCAACCCGACCACGAACGGCCTGACATCGGTGTTGACCGTCAATCCCAAGTCACGGATGAGCAGGTCGGTGAACGGCTCGCAGGGCGGCATCTCCGGATCGGGCAGCGGCGGCAGGCCGAGGAAGGCGGACTGCAGACGCCGACACTGGTTCTGGTCGTTCTGCGAGTAGCGAAGCGAAAAACGGATCGGGTTGCGGAAGCGTCCGGTCGTGCTCAGCGCCCGTAGCTGGCCGGTGAGCTGGAATGTGTGCCCGGTCTGGTCCCGGAAGGTCACACCCGTCGGGTCGAAACGCTCCTCTTCGGTAAAAGTGAGGCTATAGGTGACGGACCACTGGGTCGTCAGGTCGAGGTCGATGCTGAAGGGTATCGTAGTGATCTCGCTGCCGCGATCCTGGTTCGCAGCGAGGATCGTGTGCCTGTTGTCGCGGACCGTGTACCCGGCACGGAAGCCCAGCCCGGCCACCCAGTCCTGCAGAAAGCGCGGAATCGGCAACCGATTCCAGCTGAGGCTCAGGTTCGGCCAGGTCGTCCGCCTGGTCCGCATCCGGGTGCGCGGCGACCAGGTGAACAGGTCGTCGGTCGAGTAGTCCACATTCAAGCCGGCCCCCAGCGGGAGCCGCAGGCCGGTGCTGAGCGACAGGGCCTCCGTGTCGTTCACCCGGCTGGCCGTGTCCCCACTCTGGATCTGGAAGTCGTCGAGCCCTCCCAACCCCAGCTGATAGCCCAGCGATGGGCTGGCCGCCCGGCGCCGGAAGCTCGAGCCCAGGGTCGTAACCCAGGTTACCGAGAACAGATCGATGCGGTCCATCAAGTCGAGTACCGCACCCACGATACCTGAGCGCTCCTGACCGGCGACGGAGCGGAAGAAGGCCGACGTGTTGAATCCCGCCGAGATACGCAGGCTCCGCGAACTACCGAAATCGCGGGTCAGAATTGTATCGCCATCCTGTTCATCAACGAACGATGCCCCGGTGTTGAGATCGAAACGGGTATCGAAGGTGACCTGAGGCGTCAACCAGGGTGTGACGTCTGGCCGGTAGGTCCAGTTCACATCGAGGCTACGGGCGACGACCCAACCCAAATCGACGCCGAGGACGCTTGCACGCTCGGCATCGACGAGCTCCTGGCCACGGCCACCCTTCACGAGCCTCTCGGTCGGTACCAGATCGCGGCCCTGGGTGAAGAAGAGGCGACCGGTGAGGTCGGCGACCGGCTCGAAGTTGAGCGTCGTGACGGTCTGCAAGCGCTCATCGCGGGTGAGGATGGGCACCACGCCCGTATCAGCGGGTAGCCCCACGATTTCCTCGAACCGCTGCGTCTCCGCTTCGTTATCCAGGTACGTCGCACCGAGCTGTAAGGATGTGGGTGTTAGACGCAGGCGCGATCGCCGCACCGACTCCGGTAGGAAGAAGACCAGGTACTGCAGCGGGCCGGGGAAGAAGGGAATCGATATCTCACCGACCCGGTCGCGGAAGCCGTAGCTCGCCGTGAAACCCGAGGACCCGGTCTCGGAGCGCGACGTACGACCCGACCGCTCGTCGTACGTGAGTCGCACCGACGAATTGTCGACAAGCCAGCCGACCCCCGGCGCGACCTCGGAAGGCCGCTTGCTCACTGCGAGATCCATCCGGAAGTTCCGGCTCTCGGGCGCGCGCAGGCCCGGCAACTGCTGCGCCGCTATGTCGGTGCGCGGCAAGAGCAGCGGCTTGGTGGCGGATTTCTGGTACCTGACGTTGAAGGGCATGTTCAGGCCCCACGAATCCGGGAGCATCTGCCCGACCTCGAGCCGGCCGCCGATCGAGTATTCGCCGGCGGAGCGGAAGCTCGGATCCTGCGCCAGTTGCCGGAAATAGGGGTTCTCGCTGGAGTAGGAGAAGTCGAAGCCGAGAACGTCGGACGCCCGGATGTCCATGTCGACCCGTCCGACCAATCCGACATCGTCTACCGGCAGATCGAGACGCAGGTCGTCCACCCATATCTCACCGGATACCAGCGGTTCGAGGCTGGCGTTGTGCGCACCGATCGAGATGTGACGAATCGCCGCCAGATTGGGCGCGCGCGAGCGCTGGCCGATCACGATCGCGTACGTGCTGTCGCCGTCCGGAAACACGTCCACATCCCAGATCTTTAGCGCGCTGTCACCAGGCAGTCCGCCCTGCCTCAGCATGATATCCTCGGCTCGCGCACGTAGCGCGATCAGGCGGTCGAGGTCGATCGTCAACTCCGGCAGCCAGGCGCGCCGCAACTCTTCGCCACCGGCGCCCGGCGCTACCTCCTCGAGCTCGGTCTGGTACAGGTAGTAGTTGCCGATATCCTCGCCGAGTTTGACGAAGAAGCGTAACGGCGCTCCGCCGATGCCCCAGGGTCCGTCGATGCCGAGAGCCCAGACCCGCAGTCCCCGATAGGAGAGGAAGTTTCGGGGTGTCTGCAGGTACTGCAGGTAGACTTCGGCCCGCTGGTCGGGGCCGAGCTCGCTGAACCGGACGCTCAGCGACTGTTCATTGATCGTGACGCCACCGAACCCGAACTGATCGCTCTGGTTCGCGACCTGATCGGTGACTCCCGGCGGCGGTTGGTAGCGCGCGTCCAGCGTGCTGATCGGGCCGACTTCCACCGGGTTCTCGAGAACGGCGACCGTCGTCGTGTCGGTCAGACCCTCGACCACGCCGCTGCCGCCGCGCTTCAGCCAGCGGGAGCCGAGGAAACGCACCCGCGCCAGGATGAGCTGGTTGTCCGAGTCGGAAACCGCGGTCAGGCGGAGATAGCGCACGTTCTGGAAATCGGCATCGCTGACTCGTTCACGGTGATCGGGCCTCCGCAGCGGGACACGGAAGAGGCGGAAGTGGCCGCCGTTGATCTCGCTGGCCTCGCGGACGAAATAGGGACTCGTGGCGTCGCCGAGCTCGACGGTGTAGCGGAAGAACCGCTCCTCGGAATCGAGAACGCCGTTCTGGTTGAGGTCCTCGGAATCCTCCAGCCCGTTGTTACGGGTGCAGTTGGCGGAAACGTCGCCGAGCGAATAGATGCGCGACCCGGGCTCGGCCTGGCACCCCCGAGCCCACAGCCCTAGATCGTCGGCGTTGCTCCAGATTTGCGGAGGATCTACCTCGCGGTCCAACTCGCCGAGTCCGGCGGGCAGCCCCAACGAGTCGAGAGCGAACGCGTCCTCGCTCACCGTCCCCAGGTCGATGATCAGGTCGGTCGAGTCCACCAGTTCATCGTCGACGGCGACGTAGAACTCGAGGAACTCGATGGTGGTGAAATTCTGGCCGCTGGCGGCCAATACGTTCGTGACCGACGCCCAGGCGGGTCCGGGCGCGGGGTTAGGATTGGGCGCCTGCCTGCGGTTCTCGGGCATTCGCAGGGTCATCGTGAGGACCGGCTCGGGTCTCGTCTGTCCCTGTACACGAAGTTGCTCATCGATCTGCCGAGGGAAGAGACCGCCGAACACGGCTTCGCCCTCGGGAGTCTGCACGCCGTACTGGTCCTGCCAGACGAGTTCCGCCGCGTTGTTCTCGTCGAAGAGTGGCGGGGCGACTGTCTCGGCGCCTGCATCCGTGGTGGGTGCCGATCCCGGTTTCCAACCGCGGGAGAGCATGGGCACCGTGAATCCGGAGCCGCCTTCGAAATCCTCGACGTAGGTCACGCCCTGCGTGTTCGTGCTCGGCAACGACATGGCGAGCTCGCCGTCCAGCGAGATCGAGGAGGGCGCATCCGAATCCACACCGGGTAGCGCATTGGCCAAGCCGGTCAGCCACTCCGGCCTGAAGTTCAAGCGAGCCGAGACGCCGCCCAGTCGGACGGCACTTGGCTCGAGCCCCAACTCGGGCCGCGTCTGCAGCGTCTTCTCGGACTGCGAGAGGCCGATGAAATTGAGCTCGCCGACCGGGCCCAGCGCGTAGCGGGCCTGCAGCCCGAAGACGGATGTCGGCGCCAGCTGGAACAAAGGCTTCTGCTCGAAGGTCACCCGCAGCCTGGTGTCCGGACTGTCGAGGAACCAGCGCTCGGGGTCTCGCAACTCGATTTGCCCGATGTCGTAGTCGATGATGTAGTCTTCGCCGCGTGTGAGCTCGCGGTCATCGATGAGCACCCGTTCGCTGCCCTCGCGGACGCCGCCGAAGCCCAGCGATATGGTGGAGAGGAAGCCCTCGAACCTCTGCCTGTAGTTGACCGACAGGAGGTAGAGGTTCGAGCCGAGACGGATCTGATCGTTGGGCTCGTCGTAGATCGCATTGTTCTGGTCGCCAGGCGCGAGCGGGAACGGCTGGCCGCCCGCCGGATCGCTGACGTCTCTCAAAGGCGGCGGTGCCCGGAACGGCTCCAGGGTGGGCGGCACGATGTAGGTGCCGGTCGGTCCCGTCGTCCCGTCGGCGCCAGTTTCGCCCGCGTCGTAGAGGCGCGACGCATCCAGGATGTTGTCGGTCGGATTATCGTCGAGCCCGAAGATCTTCAGGAACTCGAGCTGTGTGCCGCTCGACGTCGAGCGAAACGTGTTACCGACC
>JASFTI010000287.1:0-5121 GCA_050053635.1 Gemmatimonadales bacterium | reverse complement strand
TTAGACCGCGTCGCTGAACTCTCCGGGAGAGCCGGCAGCGAGCAGCTGTTGGTGAACTGCATAATAATAAAGACAGGCTCACGACATGCAAACGGTGCAACCCGGCGGCTCCGCGCGACTGGATGCGGTAAGGCTGGAGGTCTACCGCTCGCTGCTGCTTGCCATCGCCGAGGAGATGGGAGCGGCGCTCCGGCGGAGCGCCTATTCGCCGAACATCAAAGAACGGCGCGACTACAGCTGTGCGATCTGCGACCCGGCAGCACGTCCCGTCGCTCTCGGAGACCACATGCCGGTCCATCTGGGGGCCATCCCCCAGAGCGTGGAAGCCGCCTTGGGCGCTACGAGCCTGCAAGAGGGTGACGTGGTTGTACTCAACGACCCCTACCACGGGGGCACGCACCTCCCCGACCTTACGGCGGTGCGCGGCGTGTGGGTTCCCGGGTCCGCCGCTCCGATCGCTTACGTCGCCTCGCGGGCCCATCATGCTGACATCGGAGGTCTGGCGCCGGGATCGATGCCGCTGTCGCGAGAGATCTATCAGGAGGGGCTACGGATCCCACCGGTCTTTCTTCGGCGAGGCGACACGATTCAGCGGGACGTTTGGAGCCTGATACTCACCAACGTCCGGACACCTGTAGAGCGAGAGGGTGACCTCCACGCCCAGCTCGCCGCGCTCGACGTCGGCGAGCGGCGGCTGAAGGAACTGGCGGCCCGCGGCGGCAGCAAGTCGCTCAGCGCCGCCTTCGATGCCCTCGCCGCCTACGCCGACCGGCTGGTCCGCGCGGTGATCGCGCGCATCCCGAACGGTGAGTACGTGGCAGAGGATTTCATGGACGACGATGGCGTGGTCGACGAGCCCGTGCGGATCGCTGTCACGGTAGTTGTTCGCGCCGAGCAGATGCGAGTCGACTTCAGCGGCTCAGCGACTCAAGTCGCCGGCAACATAAACGCGGTGGCGGCTATCACCGAGTCGGCCGTGCGCTACGTGCTGCGCTGCGTTGCCGAAGCACTGCTGGGCACGCCGCTACCCGCAGGAGGTGGCGCTATGCCCGCCATCACCATCGTCGCACCGCCCGGTACCGTAGTGAACGCCCGTCCACCCGCCGCCGTCGCAGCGGGCAACGTGGAGACGTCGCAGCGTATTGTAGACGTCGCCTTCCGCGCACTCGGTCAGGCGCTACCCGACTTGATACCGGCTTGCTCGAGCGGCACGATGAACAACCTTACCGTGGGCGGTGTCGATCCGCGGACGGGCGGCTCGTTCGCCTATTACGAGACCGTGGGGGGCGGGATGGGAGGGGGACCCGAGCGCCAGGGGCTTTCAGGCGTTCATACCCACATGACCAACTCGCTCAACACGCCGATCGAGGCGCTCGAGCACGAGATCCCGGTGCGCGTGCGACATTACTCGCTGCGAAGCGGATCGGGTGGAGCCGGTCTGCGTCGCGGTGGCGACGGACTTCGCCGCGACATCGAGTTGCTGACCCCGGCGAGCGTCAATCTCCTGGCGGAGCGCCGGCGTCATGCCCCTTGCGGTGCTCAGGGCGGCGCACCGGGCGCCTGCGGCGAGAGCTGGCTGAACCGCGAAGGTCATTGGACACAGCTCGCTGGGAAGGCCGCCGTCGAAGCGCGTTCGGGGGACATAATCAGCATCCGAACACCAGGAGGTGGAGGATGGGGAAACGCCGAATCCTAACAGCGAAGGGACCCCGTGCAGGGATGCTGACCTCGCGCGTCGTCATGCGCCGCGAATTACAGGAGGGCAACCTCCGCCTGTACTACTTCGAGGCTGGCGTCGGCGCGCCGCTCGTCATGTTGCACGGACTCGGCGCTTCCTCACGCTGGTGGTTTCCTCTCTTTCCCGAACTCTCCTCCGCCAGCCTACGGCTGATCGCACCCGATCTCCCCGGATTCGGTCGCTCGCCCGGCCCGATGCTGAGGATCGGCGATGCCGCGCGCGCGGTGATGAAGCTCGTCGACCGCATGGGACTCGCTCAATTCTTCCTCTGTGGTCACTCGAGGGGTGGCGCGATCGCCGCCCAGATAGCTGCCGACTACGGCGGACGAGTGCGCCGCCTGGTTCTTTTGGACAGCGCCGGCGTACCGGGCGTCGGCCCGGGTCGGGCGCTCGGTCGCGTCCTGCAATTCTGGTCCTGGTGCCCCCTGCGGTTCTACCCGACCTTCATCGGCGATATGCTCAGAGCTGGTCCGCGCACTATGCTGAACGGTGCACACGAGGCGCGGGACCACGATATACGGCCGGTGCTCAACCGCATTCGCGCCAAGGCCCTCGTCATTTGGGGTGAAAAAGACGGCCTGACACCCATCGCGCACGGGCGCACGATCGTCAAAGGCCTGCCGCATGGACAGTTGGAGATCGTTCCGGGCGCCCGCCACCTTCCGATGGTCAGCGCCCCAGACACCGTCTCGCGATTAATCGTGCGGTTCTTCGCTGAGGACTTGAAGCAGACGCTGTGAACGCTGCCGGGCTGCAGGTTCAGCGACCTCCCAATGCCTCAGGAGTTAGTTTCTCCCCTTCTCTGTACTCCGTAAGCTCGAGCACCACTGACCCAACCCTCAGCTTACTGTTGAGCCTCACCAGGACACGACGTTCGTCATCCGTGATGTAGACCTCCGCTTCGCCACCCTCCGCGAATATACCTCCCGTCTTGATGATCGGCCGCACCACGATGGTCTCGAACTCGCCAGCCGGTACCCTCACCCGCTCGCGGCGCAGGACCTGTAGGATCACCGGGTTCCTATCGAAACGGTAATAGCGGTTCCACTGGTAGGTCTCCCCGACCTCGAGCTCCATCGAACGCACGAAGTAGATGAACGCAGCCTCGTCAAGTGCATTCTCCGGAATAGAATCGGTTTCCCCGTCCAGCCCGGTGAGTGTTCCTTGCTCGAGATCGAACTCGTATTCGCGATACCGCTCGTAGCTACCTTGTTGGGAATCCTGATGATAGCGCCGCGTGGCAAGCAGCGCGACGTCTAGCCACGACTCCTGCGTGTCATCCAACTTGTAGAAGGGGACCGAGCCGCTCATGTGGAACCGCAGATGGTACGTGGCGTTACCGGCGATCGTGTCGAGCCCCTCAACCTCCATATACGCTTGCCCGACCTTCAGCGGACCGAATTTCACACGGTAGTCCATGCGCTCGCCGATCCCGAACGGCACCTCCGCGATCACGACACTCTCCGATTCCGCCGGCGGCTCGTCTTGCGCGAGAGCCGAAGTCGGCACCAGCAGGCCCAACACCAGTCCAGTCAAGAACCTCATCTTTGCCTCAATAGTCCGATGTAGTCGCGGGCTGCTCGCCAGACCGACAGTCGGCTCGAACGCGCCTGCCTATCGTAGCGTACCGCCGAGCGCGTCTCCTCGACCCGCTTCGTGTGTGGCGCGACCGCCAGGAGCAGTTCGAGGCTCGCCGCCCAGCCGTCGCGTCTTACCAGTGGCTCGTCGTCCCGCTCACGAAAAGCCCGCTTGACCAGCCCGACCCTGTAGGCCCGCAGACCGGAGATCGGATCGCTGAGTCCTTCCGGCAACTCGTACTTGCGTTCCAGCCAGGGCAGGCCCTTGCGGATCCACCGAATCGCCAGTGGTACCGAAGCGCCGTTGGGCTGCTGGGTCGCGACGACGAGGTCTGCACCGCCCTCGATTCGCTTGACCAACCCGGGAATCGCCAGCGGTTCGTCCGTGAAGTCGGCCTGCAGCGTGACTATGACGTCTCGTCGTGGGTACGCGCATCGCGCCACCGCCTCGCGCAGGAGGTGCTCGAGCGACGCGCCGTGGCCTCTGCGCGAACCGTTGCGGAGGATGGTGAGCGGGAGTACCTGTGCGTAGGGCGCTACGACCTCGAAAGTCCGATCGGTCGACGCGTCATCGAGGAGCAGTACCTCGTAGTCGCGCCCAAACTCCGACATGACCTGACGGATCTTCCACAGCAAGACGCCCGCGGTCCGTTCCTCGTTGTGCGCGGGAATGCAGATATAGATCACGGCTTTGTTCGTTTATGCGTTTTCCGCTACCACAGATCACTCTCTGGTGCGGCAAGTCGCGTAGAGCCTATATGTTGATACAACCGTCCTTGGGCGCTGTTCCCGGCGGCACGGTTTTCCAGCGCCTATGATGCCAAAAATACTGCTCAGGCGAAAGTCGGATGCGCCGCTCCAGCTCGCTGGTCCACATGCGGGTCAGCTCTATGACCTGCTGTCTGCTGTCGATACCGGCCGGCGGCTCGAGCCGTACGAGCCACCCCTGGTAGCGCCGCTGCCCGATCCGATGCGCCCCGCCCACGAAGAATGGCGTTCCGGCTCTCAGCGCCAGCAGTGCCGGGGCCCGGTGAGTCGAAGCGAGCCGTCCGAAGAAGGGGACGAACACTCCCCTGCTCCGCGCATCCTGATCCGCAACAAAGGTGACGACTCGCCCGGCGGCGAGGCTATCCATCAGCTGGTCCCAGGCGTCGCTACGCTCGATCAGTCCCATCCCGAGACGCTCCCGTATCTCCGCAACGAAACGACTCAGCGGCTCGTTTCTCAACCGCTGCCATACTGCATCGACCGGGAGTCCGTAGGCGGCGAGCCCCGACCCGGCCAGTTCCCAGTTTCCGAAGTGCCCGCTCACCGCCACGACCCCGCGTCCCTCCTCGAACGCGGCCCGGAACGCGTCGATTCCCTCACTAAAAACCACTCGCTTGTGCACCTCTTGCGGCCCGCCCCGGGCGAACGCGGGCAGCGTGAACCACTCGCGGCCCACGTGCTCATAGCACGACCTGGCAGTACCTCGTACCCACTCTTCGTCTCGATCAGGATACGCTTGGGCAAGCTGCGCCTCGACCACCCGGCGACGCCAGCCGATGCGATAGGCTAGTCGACCCAGCGTCGCGCCAAGCCGCTCGCTCAGCCCCGGGACACGGCCCAACAGGCCGAAGGTCAACTTCGCGACCCCGTACTCGATAAGGTGACGTAGACGCGTCAGCTTGCTTCCACCTCGCCGCCGGCGATCTGCCCGACGGCCACATCGAACTGCAGCTCGTATAGCCGACGGTAAGGTCCCCGGCGCGCCAGAAGTTCCTCGTGGCGACCCGCCTCCACGACCTCGCCGTCGACCACGACAAT
>JASFTI010000286.1:0-5134 GCA_050053635.1 Gemmatimonadales bacterium | reverse complement strand
GCAGTACTTTTACGGCGACCTTGCGTTCCAGGCTCAACTGCTCGGCCCGGTACACCCGCGCCATGCGGCCCTCGCCGAGCACGCGCTCCACCACCACATCGCCGCCCGTCGCACGCTCGATGTCTCGGGCCAGCTGATCCCTGGCGAGCTTGGTTTCTTCCAGCGCGAGTCCCTGCGAGGCCATCGCCGCCTCCTTACCACGTGCCTGATGGCGAAGATTGAAATCTAGCCCACCAACCTCAGGCGCGACAACCGGAGGCTCGGGAATGATCTGTGGGAGGGAAAAGCCGAGTTACAGAACCCAATAAAAGGGTGGACCCGGCGTACCCGGACCACCCCTCGGTTCTGGGCGCGAAGGTTCTCAGAACGGCCAGCGGAACAGCGCGCCGGGGCCGCCTACGCCCATGATGCTGGCCGCGACCGACCAGCCGACGAACAGTGCGAAGATCAGCCAGACGCTGAAGATCAGGAAGTTGAGCCGCCGGTTGGTAACCTCGACTCGCTTCACCAACTGCGACAGATGGGCGAGCTGGCTGATCGAGGCGGATGCGGACTTCTTGTCGCCTGTGAGATCCGCCAGGCAGACCCTGCAGGAGACGTTCTCGGTAGCGTTGACCTCACCGCAGGCGGGGCACATGATCAGCTGGTCTTTTCTAGCCACTCACACCTCTCGTTTCTCGCCGCTCTATTGCCTCGAGATAGTGACTTTGTAGGTCAGTGGTACGACCGGACAGTTGTCCTCGCACCAGAAGCGAATCACGTACGGTCCGCCGACACCCAGCGCAACCGAGCCGGTCTCGGGGCCCGTAGTACTGGTGTCGAACGCTTCCAGCTGGCACGGCGTTCCGAGCAGGCCGGTGGGGGGCACGCTCACCCCCGAGCAGACGTAGAAGTCGATGTTCGCCCCCTGCTGCCACTCGGCCGTGATATCCAGGGTGACGTCCTCGCTCAGCGTGAACCAGAAAAAGTCGTTGTCGATCGGGCCAGACTTCGCCGGATCGATACTCAGTTGCTCCTGGAAGAACACCCCGGAAGTGCCCGGCACCGTGAACGAGTCGGCATCGGCCAGCGGGAATGTGTCGTTCGGCTCGAACAGATCGGCTATCGTGCCCTGCCCTGTGAAGGTAATCCGAGTCGGGACGTCGTCCCGGTCCTCGGCGCCGTTCGCCCAGAGGTTCGACAATGTCAGCGCGCCGATCTCCGACCCGGCGCCGACGATCGCCAGTATCGTGTCGGGGTCCGCATCGATGAGCGAATCGACGAATAGCACCGTGCCGTTCGGGAATACGATCTCCGTGCTGTCGGTGAAGGCGTGCACCTCGCTGGCCTCGACGACCACTGGATCGCCGAAATCTCCAGTCGTCACATCGAACGTCCCGTAGAACCGCTCATCTGCAATGTCGGTCACGGCGAACGTGTCGGCGAGTGTCACCCTGGGCAGGTCGGGATCCAAGAGGGTGACGTCCACCTCGGCGCTCCCGGTGTCACGGGCCAGAGCGCGGCCAGTCGCCGCGTTGAGGATTCGCACCGCCGTCGAGTTCGACGATGCGAAGTCGAGGCCGGGGCTGGCTATCTCGCTATCGTCACGCGTGTCGGTGACCGTCGCATCGTACTGAACGGTATCGCCCATGACCGGCGCCGCAGGTGTCGCCGACTCCGCCGTCACGGTGTACGTGCTGATCCTGAGGTCAAGGTCGTCTTGCAGGCTGTCCCGCGGCAGCAGCGGCTGCGCCAGCCGGGCGGTGATCGTCGCGCTGCCGGTATCGGCGAACAGCGCCTCGTCTTTGACTATCGTGCTGTCGCGTGGGAACACGACGGTCGAGTCGCCGGACTCGAGATAGGCGATCAAGCTGGCTCGCGGCGCACTGTCGCTGGCCCGGGTGACCGTAGAGGTGACCTGCACCGAGTCGCTGAGCAGCGTATCGCCGGTCGCCAGGTGGTCCGAACCCGGCACCAGCGTCGTCACAGCGATCGTCGTGTTATAGGTCGTCACCTCGATCGGCAGCTCGAATGGCGCGCCGGGCAGGTCGAGATCAGTGAACTCGACGAAGACCGTATCTTGGCCCGTCGCCCTGAAAGCGCCTACCGAGTCGTCCTTCATCTCGATCACGCTGTTGCCGCTCCACGATGTCCACCGCGTGCCGTCGCTCGTGTTCTTCTTGAGCGTATCGTTCCCGGCTCTTATCACCAGCGCCCTGAACACGACGGAATCGGTGATGACGGTATCGCCGCTCTCCAGGTGTAGTGAACCTGGCACCAGCGTCTCGACGAAGAGGTCGACCGTGAAGTCACTGACAGAAACGTCGATCGTAGCAGTGAGCGGAAGATCGCCGGGGACCGCTGGCTCGGAAAAGGTGACGGTCAGGGTGGCGTCGCCCGCTCCTTCGTACGAAACAGTGTCGTCAGCAACGGGTTTGGCGACTGCGTCATCGGACGACTGCGTGACCCTTAGCCCGGTATTGGGAATCTCTTCCGTACCCTTCCTGACCGTCGCCTCCACGCGCACCATATCGCCCGCCAACCCGCTGCCCGGATCGACGGAGGCGCCGGTGACCGTCGAGACGAGCGAGAGCTCGACCTCGTACTGCTTGACGACCAACGTCATATCCGCATGGAGGGTCACGGCGCCAGCCAGGTCCGGTTGCCCGACCGTCACCCTGACCGTGGACTGCCCGACGTCGGCGAAGGTCGCCAAACCCGTACTCGCGTCCAGGATCTCCACCGCCCCTCCCTGCGGTGACGCGGTGAAATCATAACCACTGGACGAGATCTCTTGCTGGCCGTCGTACACCTTCACTTCGAACTGAACCGTGTCACCGACCAGCGTGTCGCCGGCGGCGAGGAACGGCGAGTCGGTAGCACTAATCTCCACACGGAGCGTCCCCGACCCTTCTCTGTTCGTAATGTCCTCACAGCTGGACGCCATGAGGGCCAGAGCGATCAGCCAGAAGACCCAGACCCTGTATCTCACGATCGAATCCGTATGATGGTGAGTTCGAGCTCGCCGAACGCGGTGTAGTGCACTCCATCGGCAGGCATGACTTCCAGCGAGATACCCGGGCTGGCGTCGCCCTCCTCTTCCGCCGGTGCGACCTGCGATTTCCTGGCCGAGCGGATCCCGTCGATCAGCCCATAGATCCATATCGCGCCCGCCGCAGCAGCACCATAAACTAGGTTGTTGGTTTCCTTGACTTCCTCCGACCTGGTCACGTCGAAGGTGCAGCTCCCCGCATTGCAGGTGCCCGGATCGGTAGCGCTATAGGAGACCGAGAGGACTTCCTCGCTGGTGATGAAGTAGCCCGCCGCCAACGCGGCAGCGGAACCGGCGAGCACGGCCGCCCCTTTCCCCGTATTCCCGGTGTAGAACTCGCCCCCTCCCGGAACCACCACGCCCAACGCCGCCGCCGTCCCGACGCTCTTGCCGCCAGCGGCGCCCGTTTCGGGGATCTCTCCAAGCTCGGCCTCCGCGCCCGGGACGCCCACGCGCACCAGGGCCGTACCCGATGGGCCCTCCTGGGTGGTCGCCGCGATGCGGACCTCTCCCGGCGCTTTGGCCAGCACGGTGCCGCCGCCGGACACCTCAGCCACCGCGGTGTCCTCCGAGACCCACTCGAAGCCGACGCCGGCCATCGGCGTGCTGTCGGGAGCCATGGCCTGCGCGTGCAAGATGCGGGTCTTCCCGACTTCCATATCGAGCTCGGCCGGCGTCACGATCACCGTATCGAGGAACCCCCGCGGGCACACGTCCCGGAGTTCGCCGATAAACTCCGCCGAGCCACCGGCCTCGGCTATGCGGCGAGCGGCCTCTTCATCGAGCCTGAAACCGATACAGCTCTCGCGCACCAGCATCAGGATGCGCGTCTCGGAAAAGACGCCCGACTCGATGAGCTCGATGATCTGGTCGACTGAGTAGGGCTGGCGCTCCTGGGCCTCGAGCCTCACCGGCGCCGCGGCCAGCGAAGCGAGGCAGACTAGAGTCAGAAGATAGGCGTACCGCTGCGTCATCTCGGTCGACAGGTTACCGATTCAACAGCTCGTTGGGATGTCTCGACGCAATCTATGGACAGTTGGGATGCTTCTCCAAGTTGCAGGCCCGGCGAACTTTTTCCAGCTCTTCGGTGGCCCTTCCTGAAAGCGCGATCAGTTCGTTCGAGTTACGGTACGTGGCCTGCTGCGCTCCTATACGTCGCTGGACCTCCTCGAAGGCGTCGGCGGCCTCCCACCAACGGCCGATAGCGCTCAGTACCCGACCTTCCTCCATCTTGCTCTCGAGCTCGCCCATCAGGCTCTGTGGAACGACCGGGCGCGTATCCGTGGCGGTGCGCGGCTGCCTGCGCGGCCGGGCCGGCGCAGTCCGCTGAAGCGATGGCGTCAGTGGCAACTCTTTGCCCGCCTCGATGACCACGTCTTGTCGATACGGATCGAACCCGGCGGCGAGCACGACGACCTCATGCCTCCCAGCAGCCAGCTCCACCGGTCGGCCTTCGGTCAACGCGACGTCGACCTCCTGCCCCGGCACCTGGAGCCTGGCGTCGGTTGGCAGGTTCCCGGCGACGACCAAGTAGCCGAGATCCGGGCTGTTGTCGGCCTCGGTCGCGGCCGGCTGGCCGGCCTCCTCGCCAGCGGCTTCCGGTCCTTCCGGTGAGCCGGGGTCGTTCACCGCCAGCGGCATCGCGGCTTCGTCGTCGCCGGTCACACTCTTCAGCCAGCGGCCGCCCGTGCCGGCCCCCTGCGTCATGGCGAGTATCGCGACCACCGCGATCGTGGTCGAGGCGACGGCTAGGCCTGCCATCGTCCGTCGATAGACGGAGGATCGCCCGGCGGCGACCTGGCTGCGCAGCCCATCTGTGAGCCAGGGCGCATCGGGCAGACGTTGGGTCGTCGGCGGGTCGGTAGCGCGCCGATAGGGGTGCGGCACGGGCACCGAGGATGCCGGCGGAGTACGGCGCCGCTCGTCGGGCGCGTCGATCCAGGGCACGAAGATCGGCGGTCCTTTCCCCTCGATCGCCATGCGGAAGTCTTCCAGCGAGTCGAAGCGATCGGCGGGATCCTTGGACAGCGCTTTGTGGACCGTGTCCCTCAACGGTAGCGGCGTCTCTGGCCGCAGCGCGTTGAGCGGCCGGGGCGGCGTGAA
>JASFTI010000285.1:0-5202 GCA_050053635.1 Gemmatimonadales bacterium | reverse complement strand
CAGTGGCAGCGTGTCGGTGAACTGCACACCCCAATTCCGATCGAGCACGCTTCCGAAGGCCGCACCCGCCACCCAGCGCCGCGACATGGGAAGCGTCATGCGGAAGAGCGGAAATGCGGCCGTTTCCACATCGCCGCTCGCCAGCTCGCCCTTCAAGCTCCGTTTCTCTGGCTGATAAGACAGCCAAATGCCGGCGGAGCCGACCCGGGCCAGCGAGGCCGGATTCACCGCCGAGAGGTTGCCACCGTGCAGCACGACCGCGGCACCGCCCAGGGCGCGGGCACGAGCATCGAGGGGTCGTAACGGACGGCCGAGGCCGACCGTCCCCAACAGCTCGACCTGCCCCGTTGCAGGTGCGGGAGCGACCGTGCCGTAGACGGCGAGCAGAACGGGGATCAGTTGTCGAACGCTCACGGCAGTCTGAACTCGGCCGGTGGGGTGAAGACGACGCGGAACGACGGAGCGAAAGCCGGACCGCCATCGATTGCCCCAAATTCCCAGAAGCCGAACGTCGCTACTGCGCTCGCCGGCCGGATCAGAAACCTCAGCAGTGGGATCGAATCCGCTGAAGCTTCGGACCAGTCCTGGAGGAGCGCAGTGAGCTCGACGCGCATGGTGTCGCCCGCCATGATCGAATCCGGGAACACGATCGCGTCGCCTCCACCTACAAGGTCGCCTGCCGGCGTCCTGGGGCCGAACACCAAGAAATTGTCAGCCAGCGCGTAGGTCAACGTCTGGAACGGGGCTTCCGCTTTGAACGGCGAAGGTCGTTGGTCAACGCTCACGAGCACGAGCTCCGCCTTGTTGATCGTCGAACCGCGGAGCGGATACAGATCGGTCGCTCCCAGAACCGGCACTGAATCGGGGATGCCGAACTGGGTGTAGGATCGCCACCCTCCGATCCCTCCAACACGCAGGATGCCATCGGTGTTTTCCGTGCCTGTCGGGTCGAAGATGAAAGTCTCGGCCGTCGGTAACGAGCTTCGTTCCACCGATACTTCCGGGTCGTCGACCGGAATAGTCTCGTATTCGAGTCGCGGCCCCACCAGACGAACTCGACCGGAATCGGCGACAACTACGGCCAGCCCCGTGTTCACCTCGACCGAATCAGCCCACAGTCGGAGCAGCGAGTCTGACGCTTCTCCCAGCCAGAAGACAAGCGAGTCGGGCATCTCCGTCGTCGTGTCGGTGACGATCAGCGCCAATGTATCCTCGGCGAGAATCGTCGGCCCCAGCGATCCACCGGGGCCGCCGGTCCAGGGCACGGCGACACCGGGCGAGTCGACGGCGAATTCCCAGGTGGCCGAGACGTCCCATTCCTGCTGGACCTCGACGAGCTGGAGGATGGTCATTCCCACCGCTGGAAGAAATGTCCGAGCGCTGTCGACGCCCATCACTACACGCACCGAGTCGTAGAGCTCGACCTCCGTGAGGCCACTATCGATATCGTTGAATTGGATCAGCCCGCGGGTGGTTCCGAGCGCTTGCCCAGCCAGGACTTGGATATAGTTGGTGATTCCCGGCCTCGTGAAACCGCCGAAAGTCGTGTCGGCCCAGTCGCTCAACACGCTCGCATCGAGCAGCGTCTCCAGGGTCGGCGAAGATGGGCCGGGCGCGGACTCGGGATCCAGGTTGACGATCTCGTCTCGCTCGCAGGCCGACAGAGCGAGCGCCGCTATCGCCGACACGGCCAGCAATAACCGAAGCCTCACTCGGGCTCCCCCTCTCCCGGCTCTCCCTCCGGCATCGGTCGGTTTGCCAAGCTCACGTAACGGATCCGCAGGTCCGAGAGTGCGGCCTCTAGCAGCTTACCCTCTTCGTCCGTGAGGTTGCCCTTCGTCTTCTCCTCCAGGACGGCCAGAGTATCGATTAGCTGCCGGGCGCCTACCAGACCGCCGGATACCCGCTTCTCGATCTCCTCTTTCGACAGCTTCTCGTTCTCCTCATCCACTGCCCCTGGGTCCAGCGCCATCTCTATCTGGCCCAGCACAGCGATAGCCGACGCCGCCAGTCCGGCGACGAGATTGCTGAAATCGACCTTCCCCTGCGCTTCCTCGTTCATCGATCTTCCTACCCCACGCTTTCAGCTTTCGCATCGACGTTGTAGCGACGCGGCAGACGGCGCGAGAGGCCCGTAAGGATTTCGTACGTGATGGTGTCACAACGGTCCGCAACGGCCCGCAGGCTCGTAGGGGCATCGAGGTGCCCACCGATGACCGTGCACACCGAACCCGGCATTACGTGTTCCAGATCGGTGACGTCGACCACGATGACATCCATGCAGACACGGCCGATGATCGGCGCCTGCCGCTCACCGAAGGCTACGACACCCTTGTTCGATAACGCACGCGGCACGCCGTCGGCGTAGCCGATAGCCAGGGTCGCCCAGCGCGAAGGGTGCTCAGCCTTGTAGGTCGCACCGTAGCTTGCCGTCCAACCTGCCGGCACATCGCGCACCGCCGTCACCCGGGCACGCACGGCGACCACGGGTTGCGGCAGGATCGCCTCATTACCCGCGGTCCCGCCGTAGAGGAAGAGACCGGGGCGTAACAGATCGGCAGCGTACTCCGGCCAACGCGTCGCGGACACGCTCGCCGCCAGATGCTGCACGCCGCCCGCACCCTCGGGGAATGCCCCGACACAGCGTTGAAACCGCTCCCACTGCTCGCGCGAGGGCGTCTCGTCATCTTCGTCGGCCGAATGGAAGTGGGCGAAGGTCCCCTCCCACTCGAGCTCGGCTTCGCACGCCGCCAGAACAGTCGGCAGCCACTCGGCGAGGGCGTTATAGTGGAAGCCGCAACGACCAATGCCCGTGTCGATCTCCAAGTGGAAGGGCAGACGCTTCTCGACCCGACGGGCGCAGGCGCGGTAACGTTCCAGCGCATCGAGATCGCCGATACCCGGAGTCAGAGAGGCTTCAACGGCCAGATCCAGCTCGTCCGGTGTACTGAAGAGGAGGACCACCCGACGGTCGATTCCCCGCTCGCGTAGCTCCAGACCCTCGGCGAGGGCGGCCACGCCGTAGCCCCACGGCTGCCGCGGTTCCAGAGCACGGACCACGGGACAGACGCCGGCACCATAGGCATCCGCCTTGACCACCGGCAGCATACCAGCCCGCGGCTTGGCCCACTCCTGCAGGCTGTCGTAGTTTGCAACGAGCGCACCGAGGTCCACGTCGACCCAGGCGCGCACGCTGGACAAGTCTTGTGTACCCATCGATAAGGTTTCGGCCGTCAGTATATCCGGCCGCCTTTACGGATGCAAGAAATGCCTGATAATAGGGAACTTCCGCCAGACGGCACCTCGCCCGGACCCGGCGAGCTCGACCGGGCACTCGACCTGGTCCGCTTCCTCCGCGCCGGATGCCCCTGGGACGCTGCCCAGACGCCGGTCTCACTCACGCCCTACCTGCTGGAAGAGTCGCTGGAGCTGGCCGAGGACATCATCGAGGGCGCGCCTGACCAGAAGCTGCGCAGCGAGATCGGCGACCTGCTGCTGAACGTCGCCTTTCAGATCGTGCTCGCCGAGGAGCGTGGCGCCTTCAGCGCCGCGGATGTGGTGGCGACGCTGGAAGCCAAGATGCGAAGGCGCCACCCGCACCTGTATGGGGACGCCGAGCAACGCCCCCATTGGGAAGCGGAGAAGGCGAACGAGCGGAGCGGTGACGACATCTTCGCCGGCCTGGCGAGCCGCCTCGACCCACTTGCCCGCGCCCAACGGCTGCAGGACCGGGCGGCCGGCGTCGGATTCGACTGGGAGCACGCGAAAGACGCATTCCAAAAGGTCCACGAAGAGGTCGAGGAGGTGGCCGCCCACCTCGAGAGCGGTGAGCGCGACCCGCTGGAGCAGGAGATCGGCGACCTGCTGTTCGCCTGCGTCAACGTCGCACGGCTCTCCGACCTGCACGCCGGTACGGCGCTGCGGCTGGCCAACGCGAAATTCGAGCGGCGTTTCACGCGGATGGCGGAGGCGGCCCGGGCGCGTGGCCTGGTCCTCGGCGAAGCGACGCTGGAGGAGCTGGACGCGATTTGGGAGGAGATCAAAGAGGGTGACCTGTAGGCGGTACGTCGCCCGAAGACTACGGATACAACCGATTCAACGTCCGCGGAAACGCGATACACTCCCTGATATGCGGCACACCGCAAATCCAGGCGACCGTCCGCTCGAGCCCCAACCCGAACCCGCTGTGCGGGTAGGTCCCGTAGCGACGCAGATCCAGATACCAGCCGTACGCCTCTTCCGGTAGACCCTCTTCGCGGATTCGTGCCAGCAGCCTATCGTAGTCGTCCTCGCGCTGGCTGCCGCCGATGATTTCGCCGTAGCCCTCGGGCGCGATCAGGTCGTCGCACAGCACGGTCCGCGGGTCGTCCGGGTTCTCCTTCATGTAGAAGGCCTTGGCGCGTTTGGGGTAGTTGTAGACGAAGACCGGTCGATCGTAATCCTGCGCGACCAGGGTCTCGTCCTCGGCGCCCAGATCGTCACCCCACTGAATCGACGAGCCCAGCGACTGTAGTCGCTCGATCGCATCGCTGTATGAGAGGCGCGGGAACGGCGAGCGCACCGGCTCCAGCTTCGACAGGTCGCGCGCGAGCTCGTTCTCCAGCAGATCGCGACATCGCTCTACGGACCGCTCGACGATGGCGCAAACGAGGCCCTCCTGGATGCGCATATTGCATTCGCTGTCGCACCAGGCGATCTCCGGCTCGAGCATCCAGAACTCGGTGAGGTGACGGCGTGTCTTCGACTTCTCGGCCCGAAATGTCGGACCGAAGCAGTAGACGCGGCCCAGCGCAGCCGCGGTCGCCTCGTTGTAAAGCTGTCCAGTCTGAGCGAGGTAGGCGGTGCCGAGGTCGAAGTATTCGGTCTGGAAGAGCGTGCCTGCCGACTCGCCGATAGCGCCGCTGATGATCGGGGTGTCGACGTTCACGAAGCCCTGTTCGTAGAGGAAGTCGCGTATCGCTTTCACGACCTCGTCACGAACTCGCATGATCGCCACCTGCCTGGGCGTCCTCAGCCATAGGTGGCGGTGCTCGAGCAGGAAGTCGACACCATGTTCTTTGAGCTGGATCGGATACTCTTCCGCCGACGGGCCGACAACTTCGAGCTCGGTCAGCGAAAGCTCGTATCCGCCGGGCGCGCGCTTGTCCTCCCGCACCGAGCCGCGGAGCTTCACGCTCGCCTCATAGTCGAGTCCCTCGAGTC
>JASFTI010000284.1:0-5205 GCA_050053635.1 Gemmatimonadales bacterium | reverse complement strand
AAGAAACGAACGGGCATCCCCCCGCGGGGCGTCCGCTTCTTGAAGACCGGTGGCCTGATCGCCGGCTCGCTCGTATTGGGTGCCGCAGCGATGGGCTTCTCGCAGCAGCTCAGCGACGCCTGGCGCCGGGAACTGCTGGAAGCGCGACTCGAGGTCCAGCTCGAGCTGGCGCAGCAGCGGGTCGAGCTGCAGCTGGAAACGCTGGGCCTGACGCGCGAGCAAGTCGAACAGGGCGTTCGAAGCGACAGGGATCTCATGTACTTCGAACTGCAGATAGCGGAGGCCGAGGCCGCCGCAAAGACGACGGAACTGGAGCTGGAGGAGCTCCGCCGCTCGGGCCGGGCACCGCTGGGCGAGCTGTCCTCACCCTTGGTGGACGGTCGCGACTTCGTGAGTGAGAGGATTCAGGTCCGCATGGAAGTCGCACGTCACCAGCTCGACGTCGTCCGGCAGGACGAAGAACGGGCCCGCCAACGGGCGGAAGCCGGCTTGATCTCCGACAACGAAGTGCAGGCGCGTAATCTCGTCGCCTTGCAGGCCGAACTGCAACTGGAGTCGCTAGCCAAGCAACTGCAGCTACGACGTGCCTATCTCGACGCGGATATCACTGCGGTGGAAGCAGAGCTCAAACTGATCGAAGTACAAACGCAGAATCAGGTCGTGCTGTTGAATGCACGGAGAAATCACTTCCAGCGCGAGCTCGATCACTTCGAAGAGGCGATCGATCTCGGATCTATGCACCCGGCTGCCGCCGTCCAAATGAGGACGGGCGTGGCCGAGGTCGAGGGTCAGCTCCGTTTGGCGCAGGCGGAGCTGGAAATCGTGCAACGAGAGTTGGAACGGAGGTCGGTGAACCGGTAGATCACCGTCCCCCGTCGACGCTGAGCGTCTGGCCGGTGATCCAGGCGGCGAAGTCGGAGGCGAAGAAGAGTACAGCGTGGGCGATGTCCTCCGGCCGTCCCAGGCGGCGCGTGGCGATCGACTCCAGCAGCCTCCGCTGGCCCTCCTCGCCGTACGACTGCCACTGCCGCTCCGTCGTGGGGTTGGAGCGGATGAACCCGGGGGCGACGCAGTTGACGGTGATGCCGAAGGGGCCCAGCTCGTGGGCCAGCTGACGGGTGAAGCCGATCAGTCCGGCCTTGGCCGAGGCGTAGGCCTGGATGCCGGTGAGGCTCACCCGGATGCCGGCGCCGGATGAGATGTTGACAATGCGACCCCAGCCGGCGGCCTTCATGCCGGGCGACACGGCCTGTGAGAAGTTGAAGGCGCCGGTGAGGTTCACGTCGAAGATCTCCTGCCAGTCCTCCGGCGCGACCTCTTCCAGCGGGCGACCCACCTGACCCGCCACGCCGCCGGCGTTGTTCACCAGGACATCCACGCGACCCGACTCGCCCGACGCCTCATCGACGAACGCCTTCACCGCCCGCCGGTCCCGGACGTCCAGCTCACGAGCCTCACACCTCGCGCCGCACAGCTCGCGTGTCTCGGCCAGCGGGCTGGCCAGGATGTCGCAGGTCCAGACCCGGCCGCCCCGTTCCGCGAAGGCTTTCACCATCGCTCGCCCCAGCCCGTGCGCCCCACCGGTGACGATGATCGTGCGGCCGCTGAAATCGAAGGTCATGCCCAACCCTCCTCCATGGTCTCGCGGGCCTCTCCCACGGCCACATCCCAGATCGCCATCATCTCATGGTCGGGACGCTGGTAGACGCCGCCGTAGTTCCCGTCGCCGACGGCCTCCCTGAAGGCAGCCGGATCGAGTACCGACTTCAGGGCTTTGTCGATGAGCGGCTTGCTCTCCTCGGGAAATGCCACACCCGCCAGACGAGTCCAGGGAAAGTTCTCGATCCACGAAGCGTGCGAGCCCACCGGATCCACCTCTTTGATCTTCGCCAGCGTCTTCGGCGCGATCCACCAATCGAAGACCTTTACCTGATGGCCCGGGTGCTCCGCCATCCACTCCAGCGCCAGCGCGCCCGCCGGGGCGTTCCCGCCGTGGCCGTTCACCAAGACGATCCGCCGGAAACCGGCGCGCGACAGGCTGTCCAGGATGTCGCGAATCAGGTTCAGGTAAGTCTCCAGGCGAAGCGTGACCGTGCCGGGGAAGGCCGAGAAGTAGGGAGACAACCCGTACGGCACCGCGGGAAAGACCGGGACCCCCAGGGGCTCCGCCGCCTCCCCCGCCAGCCGCTCCGGAATCAGCATGTCCGTCAGCAGACTCAGGTAGGCGTGCTGCTCCGTGCTGCCCAGCGGGACCACCGCCCGGTCGTCGGCCTTCAGATATTCCTCGACCTGCATCCAGTTCATCTCGGCGATTCTCACCCGATACCTCCTGAGACGTGTCTCTTCCAAATATACCTGACGCGCCGAGCCATGCCTCAGGTTGGTAGCAGTGTCAGCGGCGAAGCGTCACCGGGCCACGCCTTCTTCGCCGGGCGCCCAACTCGGACTTGCCTCATGCCGAGGTCGCCGCCCGTCTGGACGAATTCTCGGGAGCGCTTGCCGCGACGAGCGCAGTGATCACGGAGGCGATGCACCTGCTCGCAGAGAGCCGGGCTGGACCGCGCACCCTGGCAAAATTCGTGACGGCGAGCGGGATGGAGGTCTACGATCTGTGTCGGCCGCCGGAGTTACACGAAGCCGTCGCACTGATGGAGTAGAACGGACCCCGCCAGTTCTTGGGGCTACGCCGTCTCAAACCTGGCCCTAGGGTCGGAGCGCCGATGCTGATTGCTCCCTGCCCATGTTGACGACATCTTGCGGTCACACCCCAACCATCAGTGAGCCCTGCCACCGCTGGCAGGGCTCAACTGAAGCGATCGGATCCGGCCGAGACCTCACATCTGCGGCACGGCAGCGGCCGGAGCTTCTCCCTCCTGGTACAGCCAAGCCCCGGCGACCGTCGCGATGGGGACCTCGAAGAACTCCCAGATCAACACGATCACGACGAGGTTCGTGGGAAACATCCCCGAGATCACGGTACCGCCGAACGCCAGGAACCAAACTAGAAACCAGGCCGCCAGGCCCGTGATGACGGCGGTCTTGGGACCCGGCCCGAAGCGGGGTCGGACGGCGGCGTACAGCCACACCAAAGCGATGCCCAGCACGAAGTTCCAGACGACGTACGCGATCAACGTTCCGGCACCTTCAGGCGCCGCCATGCCCAGCGATTCCATGGCCGCGGCCCACCGGTCACCGAGGATCGGCTCGTTGAGCACGAACTCGAGGACGCTGAGGACCACGCCGGCGAGTAGACCACCTAGGAGCACACGTCCGAGATTGATCTTACCCATGAGTCCACCTCCTTGAGAGGGTTCGTGGGCGTTAGGAACTCCTGTTTTCCAGGGAGTGGGCGCTCACGAATATGCCGTGGCTGCTCCTCAAGGGCAACCGTCTCTTACAGGGTCTGACAAGCGGGCGCTGCCCGAGTTTGTCATCTTGACAGCGGGCCCTTGCCAACCAGACACCACGTTGCCTGGGCAATCGCGACGGGACGAATCGCGTTGAAAGGTGCCGCGACGGCGCTAGAGTCCTTTCGGCGGCAGCCCGCTAGGGCAGACGGTCCGCGCGCATCTCACCCTCCGGCGCGCGCAACAGCAGGCCGGTCACGGCGCCGGCACTGCCCGTCCGACCTACTGCCCGACCACCCTTCGCGACCACGAAGCGCTGCCCCCGTACCGTCGGGCACTCGACCTCGGCGCTCACACCCTCCGCTGCCACATCGGCCACGAACCCCTCACACATCGCACGATCGCGGAAGTGCATCGCGAACAGCACCGGCACATCGAACTCGCGAACGAGGTGAACGGCCCGAGCCAGATGAGGCCATCTGTGGCTGGGAATTCCGGAGACGAACGCCACGTCGATTCGGTCGCTTATGGTCCTAAGATAGGCGTAATCATCCACGTGGTCGGCCATGTAGTCGCCGTTATGATAAACAGCCCAGTCGCCGTAGCGGACCAGGTATGCCACCTCGGGAATGTCGTTGTGGAAGGAATCGATCGTGTAGACCTGTAAGCCTTCCATTTCCGCTGTTGCCCGCAGCCCCCCCATGGTGTGACAGTCGGCGTCGGCTCCGACGAAACGCTCACAGTGCGACTCGGGCCGTTCTTCCCAGCCGATGATGTATGTGAGGTTCTCGATTTCACCCTGCCACTGGAAGATGACGGGATCGTAATGGTCACTGTGGGCGTGTGTCACGAAGATGAACACGTCGAGATCGCTGATCTCCTCGGGATGGATGAATCCGGTCTCGAGATTGCGCGGAGTGTCATCGGTGACGTCTTCCATCCCGAGCGATTCCTGGTAGTCGAAGATTAGCAGCGCGTCGCCGAGGCGAACTGCCCAACTCGCATGGCGCAGGTACCATACGGTCGCCTCGTCCTCACCTCGACCGGGCACTCCCTGCGCGCTCGCGGTCGTCGACAAGAAGCTGGCGCTCAGAACGCAGGTCAGGACGCTTCTCATGTTTCTCATCCTACTCCACCTTAGCCGTTCTTTTTTTGCCGTAGATGTGATCGCCGATGCGCCGGAGGCGGGCCATCTCCTCCTCGTCGAGGGGCCCGGCGTCTAGGGCCTTGAAGTCCTCCTCCATCTGCTCTGCTGTTTTGGGGGCCGTGATACAGACGCTCACGTCGGGATGGGAGAGAACGAAGCGGTAGCAGTCGGCTGCGGTCAGCGGGCGCTCGCCGACCGGCATGAGCTTGGGCTTCAGGAGCTTGCGCCAGCAGGTGGCGGTGAAGACCACCACTCCCGGACCGCCTTCCTGCGGCAAGTGCGGGAAGACGTCCTGTTCGGCTCCCGTGTGCACGGCATTGTAGCGGACGTGAAAGAAGTCCACCGGCGCCTTCACCGCTGCGCCGGCGATCTCGCCGAGGAAGGGCCGCTTGTGGCTGGACACCCCCAGTAAGCGCACCTTGCCGGCCTCCCTGAGCCGCTGTACCCGATCGGTGAGCTTCTGGCTCGGGAGCCTGCGCACGTCCTGGAACAGCAGATCGACCCATTCGAGCTCGAGCTTCTTCAACCAGCGCTCTACGTAATTGTCCAGACGGAAAGCCTTTAGAAGCGGCCTGGCCAGCACGATACACAGCTCGTCGCGGTGGCTGGGCGCCAAGTTACGGACGGCCTGCACCATGTTGCCCAGGTTCATAACAGGTGAGATGTAGAGATAGTTGATGCCGTACTCGTGAAAGGCCCGCTCGATGGCCG
>JASFTI010000283.1:0-5227 GCA_050053635.1 Gemmatimonadales bacterium | reverse complement strand
GCTTCGTCGGCGATCTTCCTGCCGCACCAGGGGCAGAACCAGAAACTGTCGGAGACTATCCAGCCGCAGTAGTAGCACTCGCAGCCCGTTTCGTTGCGCTCATCTCCCCATTTCAGTTGCCTGGCGCAGTCGGGGCAGAAGTGCCAATAGCGGCGAAGCTGACGCCCGCAGCGCGTGCAGTCGCCGGCGACCCAGGTCTCCGACTTAAGCTTTCTCATATCGCTTCAGCGCCTCACGCACGATTCGCTCGACGAACTGGTAGTAATCCATGCCGGCCCGCTCGGCGGCGTTGGCCATGTCCTCGCCGAAGCTGATGTAGGGGTTGGGATTCACCTCTATGACGTAGACCTGTTGATCCCTGGTGAGGCGAAAATCTATGCGGCCGTAATCGCGGAGCTCGAGCGCCCTGTAGGCGAGCGTGGCGGCGCGCTGCATCTCCTGGAGCGCCTCCTTCCCGATACGCCTTGCGAAGACGTTCTTGATCCCCCAACGGTCCCGATACTCGAGGTCCCACTTGGCGCTGTAGGTGGCGATCCGCTTCGCAGGTTCGTCGATCTTGTCGAAGACCAGCTCGATCGTGGGCAAGAGCTCGAGGCGCCTGTTGCCGATGATGCCGACGTACAGCTCGCGCCCGTCGATCAGTTCCTCGGCGATGGCGGATTGGTTGAGGCTCCGATGGATAAACTCTACACGCTCGCGCAGGCCGGCCAGGTCGCCGACGACGGATGACTGGGCAATCCCGACCGAAGCATCCTCGTGCGTCGGCTTTACAATGAGTGGAAAATCGATGTCCGGGTGCCCGACCTCTTCGCCGACCGGGTAAACGGCGAAACGCGGGACGTTGATCGAATGGTACTCGAGGATCTTCTTGCTGGTCGCCTTGTCGCGGGCCAGCAGGAGCGCCTCGGGGGGGGAACCGGTGTAACGGTATCCCTTCATCTCGAGTAGCGCGGTAACGCCGTAGTCGTAACGGGGCTTGCCCATGAACGACTCGGTGGCGTTGAAAACGAGCTCGGGCTCGAAGTTCTCGAGCCGGTCGAGCAGGCGGCGAAGATTTTCGTGAAAGCCGAGCAGGTAGACCTCGTGGCCGTTTTCGATCAGGGCCTCGGCGACATCGTACTCGGCCTCGGCGACTTCGGCCTCGAGTTCCTCCTTGAAATCGGCGTGTTCCCAGCCTGCTGAGGGCGTATCGAAACAGACGGCGATCTTCATCGTCCCCCCGGTGCAAACACCGCCCATAGAATGGCAGCGGCGAAGGAGAAGTTCAATATCCAATATTCGACAGCCGATAATCAGTCGTTCAAGTGGTTCTCACGTATCCAAGTTCAAGATCCAACGTCCAATGGATGCCGGTTACTGGATATTGAAATGGATTCGGCTGGAACTAGAAGCGGTACCGCCAGAAATCGGCCGAGGTTGGGAAGGGCTGTAGGGACCTGGCGGGCCAGCGCCGCGGATCTGGAATTGATGGAGACTCTGATTCGTGAAGCTACCGAATCCCTTCCAGACGACAGGGCCGATGGAGATCCGGGCCGCGGCGCCGGACAAAGCTCTGTTGTAGTTGGTCAGTGGCAATCCATTGCTGAACTCGTCCGTCGAGATGTCACCGCAGGCGAGCCAGTCGAACCCGCGCTCGACGCGGGCCGAGAGAGCGCACTAACTCCAGTGTCATGGTGGCTACCGCTTGTTGCGGGTCCGAGGCTCAGTCGTCTGGATCGCTGATCGCCCGTTGCCGTTACCGCTCTCCGAGTCCGACTCGGAGCGCGCCTCGCGCCAGGCGAAGGGCAGCTCGCAAATCGAGCAGACGACCCAGTCGCCGAAGAAGTCGCTGCGTACGTGTTCGCCAGATCGACTGCAGTGTGGGCACCTGAGAAGCATGGAAGTCTCCTGGTTCGAGGCGGGGGACGCCGGGCCCTTCGGAGGGCAGACTCCATGCCTGGTGACAGGGGCCGGTGTGAACGGTGTAATGTGTTGTGGTGTCTGGACTTGCGGAGACAGGGCCGTCCCCGGACGACGGTGTCGTTCCCCCTGCGGTTACCCTTGAGTAACGGACGCGGTAACGTTCGGAGGGGGGGACTAGCCGGGCCGCCTTGACCACGTCGAGCGCAGGTCCGTTCATCCCGTGTCAGACGAGGGATGTGCCAGAACGGAAGACCAGCTAACGACTGTCGAGCAGGCCGTATTTCTTGCGCTTCTCCCAGAGGTTCTTGCGCGAGATACCGAGCGTCTCGGCTGCCCGCTGCACGCTGTTCTCGCACGCATCCAGGGTACGCCGGATGTACTCTTTCTCGGCTTGGGCGAGCGTTAGCCCTCTGGGGACGCTGAAGGTGTCGGTGTCGATCGCGGTCTGCTCGGCGAGCTCGAGGGATCCGAGCTCGGGGAGGTCGTCGGGTGTGAGCTCGGAGCCGTCGGCGAAGATCATGGCGCGCTCGATGACGTTTCTGAGCTCTCTCACGTTACCGGGCCAGTCCCATTTCTCGAGGATCGCGAGTGCGGTAGGGTTGATGCGGTGGACCTGCTTGCGGAATTCGCCGTTGAACATGTCGCGGAAGTGCTCGGCGAGGAGTGGCAGGTCGGTCTTGACGTCGCGGAGCGGCGGCAATTCGTGAGTGGCGACGCTGATCCGATAGTAGAGGTCGGTGCGGAACTCGCCTTTCTTTACTAAAGACTCGAGGTCGCGATTGGTGGCGGTGACGATGCGCTGGCTTACTTCTATTTCCTCGGTGCCGCCGAGCCTGCGAAGCCGTCGCGACTCGAGGAAATTGAGGAGCTTGGCCTGAAGCTCTTTCGAAAGATCACCGATCTCGTCGAGGAAGAGGGTCCCCGTGTCGGCGACTTCGATCAGGCCGCGCTTCGACTCGCGGGCGTCGGTGAACGCTCCCTTCTGGTAGCCGAACAGCTCGGCCTCGAGGAGTTGCGAGGGTAGGGCCGAGCAATTGATCTCGACGAAGCGGCCGACGGAATGAGGGCTCGAGTAGTGAATGGTCCGCGCCACCAGGTTCTTACCGGTGCCGCTCTCGCCGAGCAGCAGGACCGTTGGGCGCGGGATCTCGGCGACACGGCCCACGAACGCGCGGACCTCCTCGATCAGCGGGTGCCCGCCCAAGATGGCACGCAGCGAGAATTCTTCTTGTCGGACTTTCTGTATCGAGGCAGCTTCCTCACGGAGCGGCTTTTCCTCGAGCGCCCGGCTCAGGAGGGTGGTCAATTCCTCCATGTTGACAGGCTTGGTCAGGTACTCGTCCGCGCCCGCCTTCAGCGCCTCGATGGCCGTCTCGAGGTCGGCGTGGGCGGTGAGCACGAAGATCGGCAAGTGAGGGTCCGATTGCCGGAGCCGGCGCGTGACCTCGATACCGCTGAGCCCCGGCATGACGAGGTCGGTTATGACCACGTCCGGCGGTTCCTCGGCTCGCCGGTCGAACAGCGCCTGATGGTTGTCGAACACCTCGTTTCGGAATCTGCCGACTTTGCCCAGGTTGGCGGCCAGCAGCTTAGCGTAGGTGAGATCGTCGTCGAGGATATAGACTTTCGGTATCATCGGTGCAATATTTACCAATCGTTCTTGATGTTACAAGTCTAGCTCTCCTCCACTCCCCGCCGCAAACCGCTGGGTGCCCATGGAACGCTCCTTCCGTGTCGTGATGGTCGACGATGATCCCGACCTCCGTCGGCTGGTCGAGTTGACGTTGGAGTTCACGGCGGGCTGGGAGGTGGAGGTGGCGGCCGACGGCGTCGAGGGGATCGAAGCGGTTCGGACACATAAACCGGACGTCGCGGTAGTCGATCTGATGATGCCCGGGATGGACGGCTACGAGGTGTGTGAGCGGCTGAAGCGCGACCCGGAAACCGCGAAGATCCCGGTGGTGTTCCTGACCGCCCGTAAAGAGCTGGATGAGGACCGAGTCAAGGAACTGGGCGTCGCCGGTGTGGTGTTCAAACCGTTCGAGCCCGACCAGCTGGCGGAAGCGTTGCGCAGGCTGAGCAGAGGTGAAGGGACGTGAAGATGGGCCCTGCGCCCGACAAGGGTAGGAGCCCCGACGAGCTACTGGCGGAAGTGTACCGCGAGTTCCGCGATGGGCTGGCCGGCCGCGTCGAGGCGCTGCGGGCGACGCTCGAGCGACTGGCCGGCGGCTACGATGCCAGTGCGGCAGACACCTTTTACCGGACCGCCCACACTCTCAAAGGGACGGCGGCGTCGTTCGAAGCGGACGAGCTGGTCGAGCCGGCGAAGGGGTTGGCCGAGGTGGGGCTGCGCTGGCTCGAGGGCGGCGATTTCGATCCGCTGGAGGTCGCTGCTGCGTTTCGGCAGCTGGAAGAGCTGGAGGGAGGGGTGCAGCGTTACATGGAACGTGTGGAGGGTGACGCGCTGGGATGAGTCCTGAGAAGGAGACCCACACCCTCTGGGCCAAGCGGCTAGAGGTCGTGGCCGAGTTGGCCTCGCTCATCAACACCACCTTCGATCTCGACGAGATCTTCCGGACCGCGATCCTCAAGATCCGGCAGGTCCTGCAATTCAGGCGAGCCAGCGTCGTCCTCGTGTCCTACGATCTCGAGACCTACCAACTCCACACGCTCTACGACGTGGCGCTGGGCGGATTCGTCAAGGAGGAGGCGACGTTTCCGATGGGACAGGGGCTCACCGGCCAGGCGATCCGCACAGGCGAGGCGATCCGAGTCGACGCTTTCGAAGGGACAGAAGGTATCCGGGCGGGTAGCGAGCACAAGGTGTCGGCACTGATCGTGCCGCTCGAAGTCGGCGACGAGGTCATCGGGACGCTGAACTTCGGTGCGGAGGTGTCGGCGATCTACGGCGATGATGATCTGGAGCTTGCGGTTCTTTTGGGACGGCAGCTCGCTACTTCGCTTTACTACTCGCGGCTGCTCGCCACCATTCAGGCACAGCGTGAGGCGCTGGAGCGTGAGCACGTGCGGGTCCAGTCGGAACGTTCGCGGCTGGAATCGCTGATCGATGCCAGCGACGCGGCGATTCTCATGGTGAGCGACGATCGGGTCGCCTACGCCAACCGGGAGATGGCCGAGCTGCTGGGCCTTCCAGCGGAAGTGCTCGTGGGCAGCTCGCTGGAAGAGGTCAACCGAGTGCTGGCGCGTTCTCTCGCCAGCCGAGAGGCGCTAGCGACCCAGATCGCCGCGCTGCAGAGTGGCGGCGCGCCGTTAAGCGACCGGGTAGAGTTCGAGTTTCCGCGCAAGCTGGTCTGCCAGCGGACGG
>JASFTI010000282.1:0-5248 GCA_050053635.1 Gemmatimonadales bacterium | reverse complement strand
AGAACACCGGCGATGACGAACATCGCGACGTTGCCGATGCTCAGATTGGCGAGGCCCGACTGCCTGATCAGCTCCAGCGCTGTTTCCATCGGCCGCCCCTCTAGGCGATCGTCATGATCGGATTCGACGAGTCGATCTCGTCACCAATCTCAACATGAATCGCCGTCACCTTACCGGCGACCGGTGACTTGATGTCGTGCTTGGCCTTCATCGCCTCCACGGCGGCGACAACCGTTCCAACCGCTACCTGATCGCCCTCTTTGACCAGCAGGTCGACGACCTCTACGGAGCCGGCGAACGTGGAGTGCACCGTGGTTCCGGCCGCCGGCGCGGCGGTAGCAGCGGGCGCGGCGGGTGCGCTGGACGCAGCGGGCGCGCCTGCGGTCTGCCCGGCCGGCTCCAGCGTCACGACGAACGTCCGCTTCGTACCGTTCTCTTCGACAGTGCAGCGCGTCGTGGTTGGGCCGGTCAGCGCTGGCGCCGCTGCCGCGGCGGGTGCCGCCGCCGCGGGAGCCGCCTTCTCGGCCTTCTTCTTGAGCGGTATGTCCACCTTGGCCCTCCCCGTCAAGAGCCGGATGCCCTCGTTCAGCTCCATCTTCTTGCCGGGGACCATCGCGGCGACCACCAGGAAGATGTTCTCGTCCGTCGTCGGCAGCCCCCGCTCCTCGAGCGCCTGCTTCGCCGGTTCGATGTTCTTGGGCGCCGCCTCCAGCGGGTCACCCTCGAACACCGGCAGCTCCAGCTGCTCGGACGCGATCTTCACGACCTCGGGATCGGGGGGCAGTGGCGTCCTTCCGAAGTAGCCCAGTACCGCCCGGCCGTAGCCCGGATCGATCTTCTCCCAGCGGCCGTACATCACGTTGTTGAACGCCTGCAGCCAGTACTGCTGGCTGCCCGGAGTCACGCTCGTCCAGGCGCCACCCGCCTCCACGACGATCGGGAATTCCGACAGCACCTCACCGTATTTCTCCAGGATTCCCGCCTTCACCATCATGTGCACGTTCGGCCCGATGGCGCCTCCCGGCATCGGGAAACCCAGGACGCGGGGGTCCGCTGTCGTCGTCGTCGGATTGAAGTCGTACTCCTCCATCAGCTCGTTCAGCATGGCCTCGATCTTGGGCAGCTTGGAGACGTCGATGTCCAACGAGTAACCGGTTCCCTTCAGCGCGTGCGCCAACGAGCGTGCGTCGGGCTGAACGGTTCCGCTGGCCATCGGCCGGCACGAGAGATCGGCACCGTCGGCGCCTCCGTGGATCGCCGCCATGTAGCAGGCGACGGCGGTGCTGGCCGTGTCGTGCGTGTGCATCCAGAGCGGCATCTCCGGCGGCATGATCTTCTTCAGCCCGACCGCCGTGTCGTATACCGTCTTCGGGTCCGTCGTACCGCTGGCGTCCTTGAGGCAGATGCTGTCGATATGCACATCGCCCTCCAGCAGCTTCTTGCCGATATTGATGTAGAACTCCGGCGTATGGACCGTCTCCGACTTGAACGGTAGCCCCATCAGCGCGATGCAGACCTGGTGGTGCATGCCGGCATCGACGATCGGCTGCCCGGTCTTCTCCAGGTTCTTGGTGTCGTTCATGTAGTCGAAGTTCCGGTCCCAGGTCGTGCCGGCCGCCTTCATCAGCTTCGCCTGCAGCTGCAGTGCCTCGATCGACTGCGTGGTGAGCGTCACGCCCGAGACCGACCGTGTCAGGATCTGCAGGTCGACGTCGGGCCCGACCGCGGCACGCATCTTCCTCATGTCTTCGAAGGGATTCTCGCCCAAGTAGAAATACGGCGCCTGGTAACGTGCGCCGCCGCCGAACTCGAAGTGTCTGATCCCCGCCTCGGCAGAGGCCTGCATGGCCGGGAGGAAATCGGTCAGACGGACCTTGCCACCGAACGAGCTCTGCAGCCCGTCCCGGAACGGTGTGAACATTACCCGAATCTTCTTGGGATTCGTTGCGGAGATCATTTTTCCTCCTCGACTCTGGTGACTTTCATTCCCGGGTATATGCGTGCGACTGCCGTCGTGACCGCGGCGAGCAGCGCGGCGTCGCTCTTCGCCAGCTTCTCAGGAAAAACCGCGACGAGAAGCCGCATGGTGACCGCCAGGATGGTCAGCAGCACGAACACCGCCAGCAGCGCTGACAGGCAGACGAACAGAAGTTGGTACGAGTCCATGCTCAGCTCTTCCTCGAGGTGAGTTCCTCGGCCGGTCCGATTATCAGCCTACCCTTCGTAAACGGCCGCTCGTAGCCCTCGATCATCAGCTCCAGGCCATCGCCGATCCCAATGGCTCGGCCGTGGGCGATCACATCCAACTGCGGCCCCGGCTCCTCGGAACAGAGCGTCACCTGGCGGCCGATCACGGAGGAGCGCTCACGGTATAGCTCCAGCAACGCTCCGTACTCACCGGCTAGCAGCCGACCGTAGTTCACCTCTAGGGCGGCGGCGAGAGCGGCGAAGAACCTTCCCTGCGTGCAGTCCGCCTGCTGCGCAGCCGCAGCTCTCAGCGTGCCGACCCGAGGCACGAATCGTGTCGGCTCGACCTCGGGCTCGGTCTCGACGTTGACCCCCATACCCAGGACCGCTCCGCTAATCGTCTCGCCCACGCTTTGTGTGTATGCCAGCACGCCGCCTACTTTTGCATCCTCGATAATTATGTCATTCACCCACTTGGTAGTGGCTGAGTCCTCGAGGCCGGGTATCGAGTCGATCGCGTCCACGACGGAGACCGCTGCCAGGACAGTGAAACTGGTCGCCGGACGCTCCACCGCGCTACCCGGTCTCAGGTAGACCGACAGGTAGGTGTTGCCCGGCGGCGCGGACCAGGTCCGCCCTTTGAAACCGTGGAAGCGCTCGCCCGCGCCGGCGAGGCAGAGAACGCGATCCGGCAGGCGCGTCCCCGCTCGGCTGAGCTCGATCAACAGATCATAATGAGAGCGTTCCGCCACCTCCACCAGTAACAGGTAGGGCCAACCGGAGCCGCCGTGCACGGTGGACTCGAGGGGATGCTCGACCCCGTAGGCGGCTTCTATGAGGCTCCGGAGGTCGTCCGGCGGCTCCGAAGCCGGCGTCGACCAGGGATCAGCGGTTCGCCCGAGTACGGTCCGGGCGTAGTCGACGCTATCAGTGTAGACTAACATCGCTTTTGGCACGAGCGAGTAGGGTGGGGCGTCGGAGAAACCTTATATAGGGTGAAAGGCCAGGCGTTGTCAAATCGGGCCAAGCTTGTAGTCTAACATCCCAAACTGCGACTCGAGCGAAGGCGGCAGGCCAATCGTGATCGATGCGATCATAGTCATAGCCTACCTGGGGGTGATGCTCTCTGTCGGCTGGCGCTCGCGCCGACAGTCCCCGGAATCTTACTGGGTGGCTGACCGACGCTACGGCGCGGGCACCGTCGCCGTATCACTGGTCGCCACGGTTTTCGGGGCATCTTCGACGATCGGCATCATCGGGCTCGGTTACTCGCGGGGCCTGACCGGTGCCTGGTGGTCGCTGATCGGAGCAGCCGCGCTGCTGCCGTTCGGGCTCATACTCGCCGGGCGGGTCAGAGCGCTAGCGGTCTACACGCTGCCGGACATTCTGCAGCGAGCGTACGGTAACCGTGTGGCGGTGCCTGCCGCCGTCGTGATCGCCCTGGCCTGGTGCGGGGTCATCGCTGCCCAGATGACGGCGGGTGCCCTCTTACTGAGTGGAGTCCTGCGGCTGGACTACTCGTGGGTACTCGCGGTGGTTGCGGTCGTCTTTGTCCTCTACACCTACTGGGGCGGTCAGCTGTCGGTCATTCGGACTGATTCCTGGCAGTTCGCCCTGTTCGTCGCCGGGGTCCTGGTCTGCCTGATCTTGCTGTACCTCGCGTCGCCGGGCGTGGGGGTATCAGGCGGCGAAGCCATTCCGGCGGGACACTTCCGTTTTCCGGTGTCCGAGGGCTTCGGGTGGTATGAACTGGTGCTCTTCTATCCGTTGATCGTCGGTCTTCCGTACCTGGCGGGCCCCGATATCTACTCACGCGTGTTGTGCGCGCGAGACTCGGCGGCGGCGCGCAAGGCGGCGCTGACCGCGGCGGCGGCCGTCGTGCCGATCTCGTTTCTGTTGGCGGTCCTCGGCCTGCTGATCCGCGCCAGATTCCCGGAGATCGCGGCGGAAGCGGCGCTGCCCACCGCTGTGAGCGAGCTGGTGCCGGCCGGACTCGCCGGGTTGATCCTGGCCGGGTTCCTCGCTGCGGTCATGTCTTCGGCGGACACCACACTGATATCGGCTTCCACGATCCTGTCGCTGAACGTGTTCGGTGCGGGCGGGGACCTGTCAGGGGCGAAGCAGCTCCGACTCACACGGCTGGCTCTGATCGGCGTGGGAGGGGCCGCCTGGGCGATAGCCGGCCTCGAGCAAGGCATCATCTCGGCGTTGCTGCTGGGCTACACGATCTTCGTCGGAGGTGTGGTCTTTCCGACGCTCGCCAGCTTCTTGCGAGGCCGCCTGAGCGTCGCGCCGCCGGTCGCCATGGCGGCGGTCATCGTCGGTGGAGCGACTGCTGCCTTGGGGGCGATAGGGGAGGGTTCGCCGTTGCGGGCGATAGTGGGGCCGGGCGAGGGTGCTCTACTGCAGCTGCTCGGGCCTCGCTATCCGGCGATCCTGCCGGTCCTCCTGAGCCTGGCGATCCTCATACTCGGAACAGTCCTGCCCAGGGTATTCTCCCACGTTCGTGCTCGCGCGCGTGATCGTACTCGCTTCGATTACGATCACGAGTACGATCACCATGACGAGCACGAGTAGGAGGAACTCGCGGCGCCGCTACGCAGTAGTCGAGGTCTTCTCCCGGTGAATTCCCGTCCAGCGCAGGATGTCCTCCATCAAGCACCATTTGGTCACAGAAGACTGAGCCAGGTTCAGCCCCACGAAGGCGGTGAACAGGAACCAGTAGGGGCTGACCCACCAGCCGAGGGCTAGGCTGGCCAGGACGAAGGAACCGGCGATCAGACGGATCTTGCGTTCGATTGTCATAGTGCCTCGCACGATTAGGGTTTAGTTCCCAGCTGACAGCAGCTGTATTGTTCCACGGCCATTTGCACCGCCCTGATCGGGTGCCGCGGGTCTTCGACGCCGGTGCACGACTCGACGGCTTCCATGAGAGCGGCCGCCTTGTCGTCGGGCAGCACGGTCATGACCACCTGCGACTGGTAAGGCTGGATCTCGCCGGTCCAACCGACGGCACTCCCGGGCCCGTGTCCTTCCACGGGTAGACGACTGAAAGCTGTAA
>JASFTI010000281.1:0-5256 GCA_050053635.1 Gemmatimonadales bacterium | reverse complement strand
CCCACGTCGACTATCGTGCAGAGCGCCGCGTAGCCCAGGCCCGCCGCCCGGTAGAGGTTGGTCGCCCCGAGATTGCCGCTACCCCAGTCCCTCAGGTCGATGCCTTTGCCGTAGCGGGCCAGCAGGTAGCTCGTGGGAGTCGACCCCAGCAGATAGGCTGCCAGTAGCAGAGCGACGACGGTCACGTTCGCCCCTTTCTGCGGGCCCGCAACCTCAAGCGGATCGGCGTCCCGCTGAAGCCCCAGGCCTTACGGAACCCCTTTACGAGATAGCGGGCGTAGTTCTCCGGTACGTCTTTCGGGTAGTTCGTCCAGACCGCGATAGTCGGCGGCGCGCTTCCGACCTGGGCCGCGTAGTAGAACCTCAAGGGCCTGCCCCGCTTCTGTGGCGGCTGGACCGTCTCGGTCAGTATGGCGAGTTGCCTGTTGAGCTCGGGGGTCGGTATCCGTTTCGCCCGCTCCTGGCCGACCTGCCAGGCCAGATCGAGTGCGCGGCCGACCCGCTGGCCGTTCAGCGCCGAGGTGAAGACGATGGGAACCGCCTCGAGAAAGTGGACGCGGTCGCGCAGAGCCTTCTCCATCTGGACCGCCGTGTTCGTCTCCTTCTCGACCAGGTCCCACTTGTTGACCGCCATCACCAGCCCACAGCCCCGGTCCCAGGCGAGTCTGGCTATCCGGAAGTCCTGGTTGCCAACGCCTTCATCGGCGTCGACAACGAGCAGGCAGACGTCCGACCTGTCGATCGCGCGCAGCGTTCGGAGCATGGCGTAATACTCAAGGCCGGTTTGCACACGACTCTTGCGGCGCAGACCGGCCGTGTCGACGAACACGAAGCTCCGGTCGTCGCTCCGGAATGGCGTGTCGATCGCGTCACGCGTCGTGCCAGCCTCCTCGGCGACCACCAGTCGCTCGCTGCCCAGGACTTTATTGATGAAGCTCGACTTGCCTACGTTGGGTCGGCCGATCACCGCCAGCCGCAGACCCGGCTCCGCCTCAACACCCTCCACTTCCGCCGGCAGCAGCGCGACGATCCGGTCCAGCAGGTCGCCGCTTCCCTTCCCGCTCACCGCCGAGAGCGGCAGCGGGTCGCCCAGACCCAAGGCGAAGAACTCCAGATGCTCGGTGGCCTCAGGCAAGTTGTCGACCTTGTTCACCACCAGCAGCACGGGCACGGCCTGCTTTCTCAGCAGGTCCGCAATATGACGGTCCAGCGGATGAGGCCCTTCCCGTCCGTCAACCATCAGGATCAGCAGGTCCGCGCTTTCGAGTGCCGTCAGCGCCTGCCGCCTGATCGCACTTTCCAGCTCGCCTGCCGCGGCCTCGACGATCCCGCCTGTATCGACGACGTAGAAGCGCCGGCCTGCCCACTCGGCGTCGGCGAAGTGCACGTCCCGCGTAACACCCGGTTCACTGTCGACGATCGCCCGCCTGCCCCCGACGATCCGGTTGAAGAACGTCGACTTCCCCACGTTGGGCCGACCGATGATGGCTACCGTCGGTGGCTGGGCGCGTGCGACGTCCGCCTCGGCCTGGGGCTCGGAGCCACCGGACGACTGGGGCGAGACTGTCGAGGGGTGTGCGTTTTCCATCTAATAACGGGCTAAGGTGGATCAGGTTAAGCATAAATCTAGGCGTAAGTTATACCCTGTCAACTAGAGCGTTACTGGAGGGGGAGAAGTGAGTTCAGTGATCGACCCGCCCGGACCTGACCCGGGTGAACCTCGCCACAGACTACGTGGCGAGGCCGGATTTCGTGGCGCAGTAGCGGAAGTTCTTGCCCCGTCTGTGCCGTTTCCCGACGTCGAGGACGTCGACCAATCGGCCTCCGCTCTGCTCAACGATACGCTCGACTCGAGCGCGGGGGACGTAGTGGATTTCGACCGGTGGCATGCGGCGAACGAGCTTCCAGACTCGCCGGACGTAGCGGCGGCGGAGGGTGTAGAGGCGTGCGCGTAGTGAGCGGGGCTGGTATGGCGTGCCGCTGGGCACTTGGAAGATCGCTATGCCGTCCGGACGCAGCACGCGGAAGAATTCGCGGATATAGTTCTCGGCAGCAGCGGGAGGTATGTGCTGAAGGGTGATGTTCGTATACACGAAGTCGAAAGAGTCGGCTTTAAGGATCCCCAGGTTGTCCACCGAGTTCACCCGGTAGTCGACGCGGTCGCCGTACCGGTTGTATTCGCGGGCCTTTTCGATCATCGACTCCGCGATATCGACGCCGACGACACGGTCGAAGTGTTCTGCCAGCGCCTGGCTCAGGCGCCCGACCGCGCAGCCGAAGTCGAGCGCGCGCCGGCGCTCGAGCGTGAGGCCGAGGTCCTCCACATACCCGAGCACGCCCTGGATCTCTCGTTCGCCGGTCCGAAAGAACTCTGCCGGATCCCACCTGTTGTGCCTGAGGCGCTTGTCGGAGAGCACGGCGTAGAGTGGGTCGTCGCGGCCCAGTTTCTCGTACGTCCGCTTCACGAATTCGAGGGTCATGTCGAGAATCTACGCCTGTCGGGCCTAGGTGCCACCTACCCCTGTAATGCTCTCTTCAACGGCCTCGCCGCCAGCGAAGGCGGACTGGTCATGAACGCCCTCAAGCCAGGATCGCAATGCGGCACGACCCCTGATGCGTGACCCGCTCGGCGGCGTGACGACGCAGTCGTCGGTGAAGAGAGCGACATAGCTATCCGCATCCCCTCCGAGAAAGGCAGCGCCCTCGAGCACACCGTTCGCCACCCGTTGGTGGTCGTCAAAGCCGGCGATCTCGAGTTCATGGGCAGCACGGCAGCTATCTTACCACCATCGCCTCCCAACCATCGTACTCACCGCCCAAAGAGTCAGCCAGCGCTTCAAACCTGCTCCGAAGTTCCAGAAGAAGTCTGTGTTCTGGAACCATTGTAGTTTTGGCGAGAACGAGCCAGTTCACATCGTCGGCACCAACTCTCACTGCGACGTCGAAGCCTTCCTGTCGCAGGCGCACTCCTACGTCGTTTGCGTCAGTTCTCGCAGGGAAATAGAGATAGAACTCGATCGGGTGCGGTTTGGAGAGAACGGAACCGGCATTCCTGAGCGCAATCAATGCTTGAGAATCCCGATCTGCATGAAGAGACGACATGTCTCGTCCTCGGTCGCGGTCACAGGCTAACGGAAACCACACCAGGATGGCAAGGATCGCAACAGTCGCCTGCTGTCGCCACCTCACATGTCGAAGCCCCATCTTCGGCCGATTCTGCTATCGCTGGGTCTCACTCCAGATCGACCCTCTCTTTGGCGGTCATACCCGCTCGACGAGGACGGGCGCGCTCAGCTCGAGGTGATCGTCACGCGTTTCCAATCACTGACCTGGCAACATCAGGTGCGCCATCACCGTCGACTCACCCATCAACCATGGTCGAAAGTGGTCTGGTTCAGTCGAGAGGCCCGTGGATCGAGCCGTGGCGAATGGCACGTGGAGCACAGCTAGTGGCACCGCTCCGTCTGCGGCATGGCCGCGCAAAGTGTATCGAATTGCCATCTCGGGCACTTTGAGGCGCCCGCTCTCGACCTCAGACCGGAGGATTTCCAGCAAATCGGGGTTTAACGCGAGTTCGGCTCTCCGGTTTTCGAACGCCTCCAACGATTTCGGAAAGCAGTTCACGAAGAAAGCACCCCGGGCATCGCTCAAGCTAGGGTCGTCCGCCCAACAGATCATCTCGCCGGAGCCGGTCTTCAGGATTCGGCGTTCACCATCTTCGTATCCGATTACCGTCGCACCATCTCTCAACGCCTCAGGCAGTGCTCGAAGAGTCTCCCGAATCTGTAGCTCCGGGCCCTTTTCTTGAGCGCTGGCAACGCCACTCAGCGACACGAAAAGGACGCCAAGGAAAAATCGCATGGTGTCGTCCACCCCTCTCTGCCATAGGGATTGTTTGCCCGGCTAACGGACTAGCGTTTCACCTGCGCGGCAGCGACCGCGTCTGATTGAGGAAGCGGCCCGACCGTTGAACACGACTAACGACAATCTAGGGCCATCACCACGAAGCGAACGGCGCCCGCGTTAGGTGCAAACGCTGGTTAGGCGGGGCCGGCAGGCAGATCCCGCAACAGCTCCTCGGTCTTCTCCCAGAGCGCTGGCCCAACCTCAGGGTGGGCCAGCGCCCACACCGGCTCGTTGCGCTTGAGCTTGGGGCCGTAGAAGCCACTTGCGTGACCGCCCGCAGCCAACTCCGCCATGTCGGCACCCGCCTGCTCTGGCGAGCGCGAGAACAGCCGCCCGATCGACTGAAAGAAGATCCACGCCATCGTCGTCGCCATGGTCGTCTTGGTGCGCACCAGCCCGGGGCCATAGTTGCAGAACGTGATCCCCTCGTAGCGCCGCGCCTGCTCATGCGTGAGCAGCTCATTGAGCGCGGCTGTCTTGCCAATGAGTCGGAACTTCCTGTAATTGTGCTCGCTCTGCAGGTCCTCGAGGTCGAAGTCCTTGGCGTAGGTGCCGCCGCCGGCGACCGTCATAACGAGCGGATCCTCGGATGCGCATAGCTGGTCGAGGAGTTCCTTGGTCAGAACGTAGCGCGACAAGTACTGCAGCATGAAGGCGAGCTCGAGTCTTTCCTCGGTTTCCGTTCGCCGCCACGGGAACGCTCCGCCGGCGTTGTTCACGAGCGTATCGACGCGGTCGAACCGCTGCTTGATCTCGTCCGCGGCCCGGCGCACCTCGCGGACGGTCGAGAGGTCGGCCACCACATAATCGACCTGCTGGTTGCCGGTCCTGGTGATGCACTCGGCCTTCACCAACTCGCAGCGCTCGCGATTTCGGCCGACCAGGAGCAGCCGTGCGCCTCGGCGTGCCAGTTCTTTCGCCGCCACCTTCCCCATGCCGTCCGTTGCGCCGGTGATGACGATGTTTCGCGCAGTCATGATGGTTCAGATCTGACAAAGAGGTTGTTTGTCTTGGTGCGTTGGTTATGGCGTCCGCTCTTTGGGTAGTGTGTGTTGCTCGCCGCTCAATGTGGGCTGGTGCACTTCGTGCGTTTCTCGGACGGCACCGCCTAACGGACTAGCTGATCAAAGGACTCTATTTCTAACCCAGCGAGACCCAGTGGGCCCCGTATTCGTCGTGAAAAAAAAGGCAGTTGCCTGGTAAGGCTGTAGCGCCAGCTGCAAACGCTGGTTAGACAGCCGCATCAACGACTGTCGCCCCGAGCATTCCAAATGTCCACTACACAGCGCCAACGGCCATCTTCCCCCTTTCGCCACACAACCACTCCTTGGCCTTCCAGTGTGGCGAGGC
>JASFTI010000280.1:0-5281 GCA_050053635.1 Gemmatimonadales bacterium | reverse complement strand
CAGGCGCTCGATTTCACGACCGGCAAGGCGATCGGGACGGTGATCCTGGGCTGGCTCGCGATGATGGCGCTCGCCGTGCTGTTTGCTGGCGTGTTCGGCGCGTTCTCCTGAGCCACGAGAGGAACGAACTCGACCAATAGGGACGGGAACCCGCGGCCGGCGCTCCGCATTAGCTAGACGATAGAGACGCGGCAGAGATCTCCATCGGTATCGGCTATGGGCGGAAGAAACAGACCCTGTTGTGCCGCCGGCTGCGCGGTCCTCGTCGTCGCGCTCACGGCGACTCCGACGAGGGCCCAGACACCGGCGGCGCCACCCGACAGCATGTTGCCGGCGGGCGGGGCGGGCGTCCGGATGCAAACGCTGCTCGAGAAGACGATCTTCAAGGTGGACGTGTTGACGCTGGAAGTGTGGTTAGGCGAAAAAGCCACGCGCCGCATAGAGGAAATCGTCGCCGGTAGCCGCTACAGTTCGGACGTGGCCGATGGCGTTGCCGAGGTCGCGATCAACTCGGAGGACGCGCTCGTGCGCCTGGAGTTCGAGCGCGACGTGAGCTTCGAGCAGTTCCTGGACGGTATCGACGAGAACCTGCGGCACGTTCCCAGGGCAGGCGTCATCGCGGAGGCCGACTATCAGGAGATCTCCGAGAACCTGCCGCGCTGGTTCGCCTTTCTGGCCGAACGGGGAGTCCATGAGGGCGACGAGATCACTTACCGGATACGCGGCGACTCTCTACGCACACGCTACGTTGCGGCCGACGGCCGGATCTTGTTGGACCAGATGGACGTCGGCGCTGCGGCGCGGCTGTCGGTGCTGGGCAGCTACTTCGTGAAGGAGTCCGAGTTTCGAAGGGGTCTGGTGTCGTCGCTGTTTTCGGGCGGTTAGCACCTTCCCGGTCCGGTCGTCCAGCCGTCTCTACTTTAGAAGACTTCCCGGAAGGAAGCGCGGAGCACGTCGCCGACATTGGGTTTGCCCGGCGGCAGGCTGACCGGGTCCATCAGGTCGGGATTGAAGCTCCAGGCTCGCCGGACGGCGACGTGGTGACCTGCGGGGTCGAGGAGTCCGAGGCAGCCGACCTGTCGCCGCCGCGCCCGGAAGCGCAAGTCCAATAAAACCAGGTAGATGCACTTCGGCCCGGCGCCGCTGCTGGAACGGGCACGCATTTCTGGTTTATTATTGAATACCGGGACGCGCCGGTCTTTCATCAAAAGGGGTTGAACGGTCATGTGCCTCTGCAACGGTCGATACAGATGGCTGGGGCTCGCGCTAGTGGTATCTACTCTCGGGGCGGTCGCAGCCTGCCAGGAGGATGAAGTCTTCCTGCCCGGCGATTTCCCGGATGTGTCAGGGTTCTGGTCGGGCCAGTACCGAGTAGCTGGCTGCGCGTTATCGGGGTCCAGCGATCCCTTCTTCTGCGACGAGGTCTTCTTCAACGGTGCCTCGCTGATACTCGAGCTGGACTTGGATCAGAGTGGCGCGCAACTGGATGGCTGGATCTACCAGGGTGAACTGGTCGGGGACGTCGCGGGGGTCGTCGACCTGGACGGTGTGGTCGAACTCGAGGGCGGCATCGGTGGGTTCGAGGAGGACTTCACCACCACGATCGTGGATTGGCGGGCGGGTCTGCTCGGCGACTCGCTGCTGGGGAGTTGGAGGTTTTGGGTGGAGGACAATGCGGGACAGGGCTTCGGCTCCGCCACCGTCGACGCCGGGTTCATGCTCTATGGGCCCAGCGTGGTCAAGTTCTTCGGTTGTGCCGCGGAGGATGATCTGGGCGCCGACGAGCAGCTGTCCGCCGGACTGGACGGGACCGATTGCCAGCTGGCGGCGGGAATGTACGTCGACGGGCTGGAGGACGGCGCCTCGTTCGACGTTTATGAGTTTACCGGCGCGGCGGGTGATTCCATCGAGGTGACGCTGCGCTCCGAGGACTTCGATGCCTTGCTGCTGGTCGCCTACCTGGACGAGGAGGTCTTCTGGTGGGACGATGACAGCGGTGGCGGCACCGGCGGCACCGACGCCGCCTTCACCCTCGTGTTCGATCTGTCCGAGACTGTTCTGCTGATCGCCTCGTCCTTCGCACCCGGTGAAGCGGGCGCCTACACCTTGGGGGCCGAGTTGCTCGAGCCGCCGCCGGGAGCGGCGCGGACAGCTCCGTCCCAGGCCGGACGCGGCGGAGGACTGCGGGTGCTGGGTGGCGGCGTCGGTAAGCAGGGTCGTCAGGACGAAGGCGAGTCTCCGGGCCAGAGGTTCAGGCGCCTGTCTGGCCGGGCCCTAGGCGCGAGGTAGCACCGAAAACAGTCACAGCCTTGCAGCCGTAGCGATGGCCTGCAGGCCTCGAGCCTGCAGGCCATCCTGATTCGCGCTGGCCGGCCCCCGGTCAGTCGGGGGTCTCGGCCCTGACCTCTTGTGGCTTCGCGATCACATACGCGACCAGCGACGCCTCGGTCGCCCAGTCGAGGGTGTAGTCCATCAGCGTGGCCTGGCGCAGCAGATCCTCACTTCCCTGTCCCGTACGCATTCTGCGATCGGCGAGCACCAGGTGGATCGCCCGGCGCAGGATCTGCCAGTGGAGAAGCAGCGCGCTCTCCGGCACACCGTGCTCTCGGTAACGGCGGCCGAGCTTCTCGGCGAACGCGTAGCTGGGCACCTCGTCACCGATGCGCTTCCAGGTGGCGGCGGCCAGCTGGGCCGTCAGGCCTGCGATGTCCTCTGGCTGAAGCTGCTGGGCGAAGGCGCGGTAGGGGAGGTTGGCCGCGACGAGCCTGTAGCGGTTGGCGATGTCTTCGGCTCGGTGGATCAGGGTTTCCACGACCGAGGTGTGATCCGGCGGCTGAGCGTCGGTCTGTCCGGTGAGGATCCTGTAGTCTGACACGGCTAGTCTACCCCCACGCTGGCGGTTCGTCTGAATCGCGTGTTTCGGGGGGTGCCGCGGGTGGTGGGACAGGGTAGTAGCTAGAGTAGCAGGTAAGGGTGGCCCCGTCAAGTCTTAGCGGGACAACGACATCCGGGACCGGTTCACCGGTTTAACGTTTCCACCGCCCAGCCGTCTAACAGTCGGAGAGACCGTAAACGGGTCCGCAGGCCCGGCTTCCCCGTCGAGCAGGGCGGAATCCTAGAGGAGGGAGAAATGAGAAAGCCGATTATCAACACGCTGCTTGCCCTGGCGCTCGTGGGCGGTATGGCGGCCTGCGACGACAGCAGCGTACTCGGCCCGGATGATGGGATCGAGGGCACGATCGTCCAGCTCATGGTGGACGAGGACCTCACTGAGGCGCTGATCATCGACGTCGAGGCGGCCATCGCTGGCGTAATCGACGTAGCGGCGCCGTCGAGCGGTGCGCTCTTAGCCGAGCCGAACCCGGACGCGGCCGATGAGGCGCGCGCGCTGCTGGAGCAGGCGCGGGAGAAGTTCCGCGAGGCACGTCGCGCCTGGGTCGGTGGGGACACCGAGGGGGCGGCGCAGCTGGCCTTGGAAGGCCGCTTACTCGTCGCCGAAGCGATGGTTCTGGTGCTCGGTGAGGAAGCTTACGTGCAGCTGCTGGAGCGTGTCGACCAGATTATCACCTGGCTGGAGGAGCAGGTCGACGAAGAGGCCTCCGAGCTACTGAGCCGCATCCGTCAGCTGAAGACCGAGGCGGAGGCGTTCTACGCGGACTATCAGGGGTCGCAGGACGCCGCAGATCTTCATGCCGCGGTTGAGCGGCTGCTGCTGGCTGTTCAGATCGCGCACCGCGAGCGCGTCCATCACCGGCGCCAGCAGATAGTGCGGCACGCCCAGCACTCGATCTTCATGGCATCCATGGCGCTGACGCTGGCCGAGGAAGTCGCAACCCCCGGCGAGTTCACGTCTGAACAGCAGCGCGTGCTCAGGCACGCCGTGCACCTGCGCAACGACGCGGTCCTGGCGCTCGAGGCCGGGCGCTGGCGGCTGTCGCTCGCCTTGTCACGGGCCGTGGTGAACCTCAGCCTGGTGGTCGTGATCCTCGACCCGGACCTGCCGGAGAACCCGGTCGTGGCACTGACCGAGATCAGCAATGCCGCTATCGCGGAGGCCGAGGCGGCCCTGGAGAGCTCGCCGGATGAGTTCCTTTCGATGCTGCTCGAGCACGTGCAGCTCATTCAGCTGCGCGCCATCCAGATCTCGGATACGCAGCCGCGCCGCGCGGTCCACATCCTGTGGTACGTGGCGGTGTCGGCACGAGCGATCACCGAGGCGGCAACGGCAGCCTAGCAGAAGAGAGCCGCCGCCAAGTCAGCGGGGCCGTCTCCCGACCAAGGGAGCGGCCCCGCTTCCTTATTGCAGTGAAGATACGTTCGCGTGTCCCCCTCGACGTTCGATGTTTGATGTTCGATGTTCACTACGATTCTCAGCGTGTGCGTCTTCTCCGCCGCAGCTCCTGCAGGTAGGCGTGCAGCGTGAGAAACTTCTCGAACACTATGACGCCCTTGCCCTTCCGCCCAATCTCGGCCAGCAGGTCTTTCAAGCGGCCGCGGCGGATCAAGTAGAAGCGGAAAGTCTCGGCGAAATCTTCGAGTGGGTGCTTCGACGCATAGGCCGTGACGTAGTTGACCGGCGAGTGGGAGATGCTGCGCTTGCGGAAGGAGACCCAGCTCTCGTCGACTCCGCGGTAGGCCTTACTGACGTCGCCGAAAGCGTTGCGGAAGCGCCGCGAGCGGGCGAACCGCCAATGGTAGAAGAGGAAGCTGTGGCCCAGCTCGTGTGTGATGAGTCCCACGAGGCTGGGCCAGGAGATCTCAGCGCGGTGCCCGACGTGGCGGCGCTCGATCTCGACGACCTTCGGAAAGTGGGGGTCAACTCCCGAGATCCCAGGTCGTACGAGAATTCGGTAGCCCCAGTCGGGGACGTGCGCGGCACGGAGCAGACCACGCACACGTCGCAGCGCCGGTTTCAACAAGTCGCGGCCGGTGGCGTCCTTTCCGCACCAGGGGCAGTGGTCCATCGAGTCGTCGACCCCGCCATCGCAGTGAGGGCAAACGCCATCGAACTCGTCATCGAACGGCCAATGCTGGGCACGGCCGCACCAGGGGCAATAGTCCATCGGGTACTGGACCCCGCCCCAGCAGCTCAAATAGGGGCAGCGTGCGTGGTACAGGAAGCCGCGCGGTTTCTTGAGCGGCTCCTCGCTCGAAGCTTCGTCGGCGATCTTCCTGCCGCACCAGGGGCAGAACCAGAAACTGTCGGAGACTATCCAGCCGCAGTAGTAGCACTCGCAGCCCGTTTCGTTGCGCTCATCTCCCCATTTCAGTTGCCTGGCGC
>JASFTI010000279.1:0-5300 GCA_050053635.1 Gemmatimonadales bacterium | reverse complement strand
GGGCCAGGCTCAGCGGCGCGCCTCTACGCGGATCAGCTGCCACTCGTCCCCTCGCCGTTCGAACGTCATACGCACATCCAGGCGCAGTCTTCGGCGTTGGGCCGTGCGGCTCAGCCTGTAATCCATCGTCTGACTGATATGCGCGTCGGCCAATCCGTTGTGAACCTCGATGCTCTGCGGCTCCATGCTCACCTGAAGCCCGTCGGTTCGCTCGAACCAGATCTCCAGGTACCTGATGTCCTCGGCCGGTATCACTCCACCGTAGACCTGTTGCACGCGCTCTAGATCCTCGGCCTCGAGAGCCTGACGGTAGGCGTCGAGCACTGCAGTGATCGCGGCGCTGGCGACCCGCGCCGGTTGCCTCAGCGCCGGAGCCGGTGGAATGACGCCGGGCGCCTCAGCCGGGGGGCCGACCTCGGCGCCGGTCAGCTGTCGCATCTCGCCTCTCAAGGCGGCGATTTCCGCCATCAGGGCCCGGTGCTCCCGGCGCAGCTGGGCCAGCTCCGCCTGGATGTCGGACTCCGACGCCTTGGGCGAGCAGGCGCCCAATATGGCGGTGGCGACCGCGAGGACCGCGGTGCCGCGGACGCCACGCGAGGTTCGGGGAGTCTTGTCTGCTTTCACTGTGCGCTCACCTGTGCTTGTCTCCGGCGCTTCAGCGGCCCCCGGCGGGGCCGCGCTTCCTCCGTTATTGTGACGCCGTCGGGCGGCTGCGCGTTAAAAACGAGCCCGGTCACGGCGCCGACCCTAATCCACGGACCTTCTTCAGCGACCTGTTAATCGTAGATTGCCGAATTCCCAACCAGAAGATCACTTCCCTCTGAACTCCGGCTTTCTCTTCTCCAGAAACGCGTCCACCCCTTCCGACATGTCTTCCGTCGAGAAGAGCAGTCCGAACCACGCCTTCTCGAAGCGCAGGCCGTCGTCCAGCGGCATCTGCCAGGCAGCGCGGATGCTCTCCTTGGTGGCCTGGAGCGCGGCGGGGCTCTTCTCGGCGATCTTGCCGGCCAGCTTCATGACGCGAGCCTTCAGCTCACCCTGGGGGACGACCTCGTCGACCAGCCCGTACTTCTCGGCTGTGGCGGCGTCGATGACATCGCCGGTATAGATGAGCTGCATCGCCCGGCCCTGACCTATCAGGCGCGGCAGGCGTTGCGTGCCGCCGCCGCCGGGGATGAGCCCGAGGTTGATCTCCGGTTGGCCGAACTTCGCCTTCTCGCCGGCGATCCGGATGTCGCAGGCTAGCGCGACCTCGCAGCCACCGCCCAGGCAGAAGCCGTTGACCATGGCGATGGCGGGCTTGGGGAATCGCTCCACCGCCGAGTAGACGTCGCCCGTCTGGATGTAATGGTAGCCTTCTACCCCCGTCTTTCCCTTGAATTCGGCGATGTCGGCGCCCGCGATGAACGCCTTGTCGCCGGCGCCGGTGATGATTGCGACTCGCACCTCGTCATCCTGGCGCAGTTGCTCCATCGCCATCGCCACGCCCACCCGGACCTCGGCGTTCAACGCGTTCAGTTTGTCGGGTCGGTTAATCGTGATCGTTGCTATGCTATCCTGCTTCTCGATCAGCACGACGTTCTTGTCGGCCATATCGCTATCCCCCCTTACTCGTTATCCCACTTGTAGAAGCCTTCGCCGGTCTTCTTTCCCAGCTTACCCTCCGAGACGAGTCGCTTGATCGTCTGGGACGGTTTGAAGCGCTCGCTCCCGGTCTCGTGATACAGGTACTCGGCGACGGCGACGCGCACATCGAGGCCCACCAGATCGGCCAGCTTGAACGGCCCCATCGGGTGGCCGTAGCCCAGCTCCATCGCCGTGTCGATATCCTCGACGCTGGCGATGCCCTCGTCGAGCATGCGCACGGCCTCCATCCCCAAAATCAGGCCGAGCCGGCTCGACGCGAAACCGGGTGAATCTTTGACCAGGATGCAAGTCTTCCCCATCACCGCACCGGCGGCGCGCGCCGTGGCGATGGCCAACTCGGTCGTGTGCTCGGTGCGCACAAGCTCGAGCAGCTTCATGATGTGCACCGGGTTGAAGAAGTGCATCCCGAGCACGCGGCCCGGGCTCTGGGTGGCCTCCGCAACCTTCGTCACGCTCAGCGACGACGTGTTGGTCGCCAGAATCGCGTGCGCCGGTGACGCCCCGTCGAGCTCGCCGAAGATTTCCCGCTTCAGGTGGAGGTCCTCGGGTGCCGCCTCGATGATGAGGTCCGCGTCCCTCCCGGCTTCGCGTAGCTCAGTCGTCGTCGAGATCGCGGCGAGCGCTCGGTCGCGATCCTCGGGCTCGACCTTGCCGAGTTCGACTCCCTTATCGAGGTTGGCGCGGATTCGCTCCAACCCCCCTTGCAGCGCCGCATCGGTCACGTCGAACAGCACGACCTGGTAGCCGGCCAGCGCCGCGACCTGCGCGATGCCGTGGCCCATGGCGCCGGCGCCGACTACGCCGACTCGATCGATCTTCGGGTCCTGTCCGCGCTCGGTCATTTGGACCTGCCGAAGTTGGGTTTGTGTTTCTCGACGAAGGCCGAGATCCCCTCGGCGGCGGGGTCACGATCGAGCAGCTCGTGAACCGCCGCCGCGATCCCCTGGCGCATCTGATTCGCGAACGAGTTCAGCACCTCCGGTCGGTTGAGGGTAATCGTGCCGATCCCGTCCTCTACGCCCAACGAGATGTCTTGGTACTCCACGGCTGGGGCCTCCGCTGTTCTTTGCTCGAGGTTGGGTCATAGGATGCCTCGCGCTGCGGGAGGCGGCAAGACCTACGGCCCCGGTTTTGGGGCGTCGCGGTTGTGCGACTCTGCTAAAGCAGCTGGTTCGATGGGCCCGCCGTCTGGCTAGACGCCGTACGCGACTCGAGCTCGACGATCGTCGCGATCCCCTGGCCCACGCCGATGCACATGGTGCAGAGGCCGTAGCGCGCTTGCCGGCGCCGCATCTCGTGGACCAGAGTCGTCAGCAGGCGCGCACCGGTGCAACCCAGCGGGTGGCCCAGGGCGATGGCGCCGCCACTCACGTTGGTCTTCTCGTGATCCAGCCCCAGCTCGCGTATACAGGCGATCGCCTGGGCGGCGAAGGCTTCGTTGAGCTCGATCAGATCCAGGTCGTCTACGGCGAGGCCGGTGCGGTCGAGGACCTTGCGTGTGGCGGGCACGGGACCGATCCCCATGCAATTGGGCTCGACGCCGGCGACGGCCGAGCCGACGATGCGGGCCATAGCGGTGAAGCCCAGCGACTCGGCGCGCTCGCGACTCATGACGAGGAGCGCCGCGGCGCCGTCGTTGAGCCCCGACGCACTCCCGGCGGTGACGGTGCCATCCTCTCTGAAGGCGGGCCTGAGTGAGGCCAGCGCCTCGGCGGTCGTACCCGGACGCGGGTGCTCGTCAGCGTCGACGAGAATCGCCGGGCCCTTGCGTTGCGGGACCTCGACCGGCGCGATCTCGTGTTTGAAGAGACCGGCTTCGACGGCCGCTGCGGCGCGTCGCTGGCTGTCGAGGGAAAAGGCGTCACCCTCGGCTCTCGATATGCCGTAGCGCTCGGCGACGATCTCCGCCGTTTCGCCCAGCGAGAGCGTCCACTCGTCTCGCATCGCCGGGTTCACGAAGCGCCAGCCGAGCACGCTGTCCTCCAACGGCGGCCGCCCGCGGGCGAACCCCTTCTCGGGCTTCAACATCACGTACGGCGCTCTCGACATGCTCTCGACGCCGCCGGCGATGAAGACATCGCCCTCAGCGGCCGCGATGGCGTGACCGGCGCTGACGATCGCCTGCAGACCGGAGCCGCACAAACGGTTCACCGTCTGGCCGGCTGACTCGACCGGCAGTCCGGCCAGCAAGAGGGCCATCCGCGCGACGTTCCGGTTGTCCTCGCCCGCCTGGTTGGTGCAGCCCATCACCACGTCCTCGACCTGATCGACGGGTACGCCGGTCCGCTCGACGAGCGTTCTTATCACATGGGCCAACAGGTCGTCGGGACGCACTCTGGCCAGCGCGCCGCCGTGGCGGCCGACTGGGCTGCGTATGGCATCGATGATGAGCGCGTCGCGAGGGCCAGGCGGCTTGGGCATGCTAGCTCAGGTCGATCCAGATGTTCTTCACTTGGGTGTAACCCTGGAGTGCGTGCATGCCCAACTCGCGGCCGAACCCACTCTGCTTGTAACCACCGAACGGGGCGGCAGGGTCGTAGCGGTTGTAGGTGTTCACCCAGACGGTGCCGGCGCGCAGTCTGTGGGCGACTCTGTGGGCCTTCTTCACATCTCGCGTCCAGACGCCGGCGGCGAGCCCGTAGATGGTCTGGTTGCCGAGCGCGATGGCCTCGTCCACGTCGTCGAAGCTGAGCGCGGCGAGCACCGGACCGAAGATCTCCTCCTGGGCGATGGCCATCTCGGGTGTCACCCGGTCGAACACGGCCGCTTCGACGAAGTAGCCCTGGCGGTCGAGGCGCGCGCCGCCCGTCAGCAGCTCGGCTCCTTCTTTGCGGCCGCTCTCGATATAGCCGAGCACGCGATCGAGCTGGCCCTGCGATACGATGGCCCCCAGGCGCGTGTTCTTATCGAATGGGTCGCCGGGCGTCATCTTGGCGGCACGGTCGACCAACCGCTCCATGAACTGGTCGTGGATGCTCGACTCGACGAACAGGCGTGAACCGGCCGCGCAAACCTCGCCCTTGCCGTAGAAGATACCCGTAGTCACGCCGCGCACCGCGGCCTTCAGGTCGGCGTCGGCGAAGACGATGTTAGGCGACTTGCCGCCCAGCTCGAGCGTGACCGGCTTGAGGGTCGCCGCCGCTTCGCGCATGATCTCCCTACCGACATCGGTCGAGCCGGTGAAAGCGATCTTGTCCACCCCGGGGTGACGCACGAGCGGCGCGCCGGCCGTCGGCCCGTAGCCGGGGACCACGTTGAGGGCACCGGCCGGGAACCCCGCTTCTGCCGCCAGCGCGCCCAGCTCTAGGGCCGTGAGCGGCGTCTCTTCCGCCGGTTTCAGCACCACGGTGTTACCAGAGGCCAGAGCGGGGGCGAGCTTCCACACGGCCAGCAGGAGCGGGAAGTTCCAGGGCACGATGGCGCCGACCACGCCCAGCGGCTCGCGCCGCGTGTAGTTGAGCACCGGCCCCGCCACCGGAATCGTTTCGCCCTGTATCTTGTCGGCCCAGCCCGCGTAATAACGGAGGATCGCGACGATCTCGGGAAGGTCGACCTGCCGCGACTCGAAGTACGGCTTGCCGTTCTGCAGCGTCTCGATGCGGGCCAGCCGGTCGGCCTCGTCCTCCATCAGGTCGGCCAGTCGGTAGAGCAGC
>JASFTI010000278.1:0-5307 GCA_050053635.1 Gemmatimonadales bacterium | reverse complement strand
ATGGCCCGGCCCCGCGCGCCCCAAACTCGAGGCACAGGAGATCGGTACGGGGGCACGAGCAGCCAACCCTCGTTGAGTGCCGGGGAGCGGTGAAGCGAGGTCCAAGGTGGACCCCCGTGCCCCCCCCAAGCCGACCCCCTCATGTGCGAGCGCAGTCCGAGCGCCCCGAGGCCCGCCACAGACCAACCTGTGCAACGAAATCTCCCCCGCGCGTCTCCCAGTATGGAAGCGCGAAACACGGCCTCGACCATACGACTGGGAGGTGTGCAATGAGGCGCATAGACACTAGACAGACGATGGCTACCGGGTTGGCCCTAATCCTATTAGTCGCCAGCGCCCGGGGCGCGGCGGCCCAGGGCTGGATCGAGCCGCCGATGAACCGCTGGGTCCCGCACTTTCCGGTGGAGCGGGTGCGCAGCGACGTCACGGTGCGGATCGACGGCGAGCGGCGCGTCGCCTACATCGAGGTGGAGGAGATCTTCCGCAACAACTCGCACACGATGCAGGAGGGCGACTATCTGTACCCGATCCCGCCGGAGGCGGTCTTCACGAACCTCTCGCTCTTCATGGGCGAGCAGGAGCTGCGCGGCGAGGTGCTGCCGGCCGACGAGGCGCGACGGATCTACGAGGAGATCGTGCGGCGCAAGAAGGACCCGGCGCTAATCGAGCTGGTGGGCCACGGCGTGCTGCGGGCCAGGGTCTTCCCCATCGACCCGGGCGCTGAGCGACGCGTCATCCTGCGCTACACGCAGATCCTCGGGAAGGACGGCGACCTGCTTCGCCTGCGCTACCCGCGGATCGTCGGTATCGTGCCGGGAACCGAGACGCGTGAGACGTCGCGGCCGGACCTGCGCACGCAGCGCCGCCACCCCTTCACCCTGACGATCCGGGTGACGGGGGCCGACCGCTTCGCCACACCGTACTCACCTACGCACACGATCGAGGTGCGCGAGCGCCGGGGCGACGAACTGGAAATCGTGCACAGCGGCGACGCCGCCGCACGCGACTTCGAGCTCTTCCTGCCGCTGCGCGAATCGTTCGTCGGCGCCAGCCTGGTGGCGCACGCGCCGGACGGCGAGCCCGGCTACTTCATGCTGCTCATCTCACCGCCGGCGCAGGGCGACGAACGGCATATCCCGCGCGATCTGACTCTCGTGCTCGATGTCTCTGGCTCGATGTCCGGAGTCAAGATCGAGCAGGCGCGCGACGCGCTGGACCAGATCCTCGCCGGGCTGCGGCCGGAAGACCGATTCCGGCTCATCACGTTCAGCAGCTTCGTGCGCTCGTTCAGCGACGACTTCGTGGGCGCCGATCGTGCGACGCTGCGCGAGGCGCGTGATTACCTGGCCGGCGTCCGCGCCGAGGGGAGCACCAACATCATGGACGCGCTGCGCGAGGCGCTGGAGCCCGAGGCCGAGCGCGGTCGGCTGTCGCTGATCGTCTTTCTGACCGACGGCAAGCCCACCGTGGGCGAGACCGCTCCGGAACAGATCGCCGAGGCGGCGGAGCGGCTGCGCGACGGCGAGCGCGTCTTCGCCTTCGGCGTCGGTTACGACGTCAATACGTATCTGCTCGACCGCATGGCCGAGGGTGGCCGCGGCACGGTCAGCTACGTGGGGCCAGGCGATGACGTGGAAGAGGCGGTCTCCTCGCTGACCCGCAAGATCAGCTTCCCCGCCCTCTCCGATCTGCGGATCGTCCAGGCGCCCGCCGATCTCGAGGACCACTACCCGAACCCGCTGCCCGACCTGTTCTACGGCGAGGACCTGATCCTCTTCGGCCGCTACCGCGGCCACGGCAGCGGCCGGCTGGTGCTGGAAGGCAGGCGCGCCGGTGAGACGCAGCGTTTCACCTACGAGGTGGAACTGCCGCGGCGCGAGAACGACAACGACTTCATCCCGCGACTCTGGGCGGCACGCAAAGCCGGCGCCTTGACCGCGTACGTGCGACTGCACGGCGCCGACCCGGAGGTCGTCGAGGAGATCCGCCAGCTGGGGCTGCGCTACGGAATCATCACCGAGTATACATCGTACCTGGTGGAAGAGCCGCTGCTGACGATGAACCGGATGCCCGAGGTCGCCATGGATCGGGCAATCGAGCTCTCCGCCGCGCCGGCCGAAGCGACCGGCGCCCAGGAGTTCAAGCGGGCCGAGGCGAGCAGCCGCCTGCGCCAGGCCGACGCGCTCGAGGAGGCCGAGGCCTTGGTCGCCGGGGTCATGACGCCCGAGGGCGGTAGTGGGACCGCCGGCGCCGTCCGCCACGTCGGCCGCAAGCTCTTCGTCCTCCACGACGGAACCTGGACGGACATGACCTTTGACGACAGCTTGCGGGTAGTAGAGCTGGCGCCGTACAGCGAGGCCTACTTCGAGCTGGCCCGCAGGCTGCCGGCGATCCGCGAGTACCTGGCGCTCGGCGAGGAGCTGATCATCGCCGGTGACGGCGTGGTCTTGAAGCTCGTGGCCGACGGCGCGACGGAATGGGACTCGCAGGACCTGAGGACCGTGCTGAGTGGCTTCGAGGGGAGCCTCTGAGCCGGCCGGCCCGAGCATGAACCTGGAGAGAGCTTTTGGATCTCTCGCAAGTATATCGCGAGCACTACCGGTCGCTGGTCCGCTTCCTCTACAGGCGGATCGGCGACCTGGCTCGCGCCGAGGATCTGGCTCAGGAGGCGTTCGTGCGCGCCCTCGAGCACGAGCCCGAGAAGCCCCGGGCCTGGCTGTTCACCGTCGCCGCCAACCTGGCCCGGGACGAGGGTCGGCGGGCCTCGGTACGCCGGCGCCATCTGACGCTGATCAAGGCGGAAGCGGAGGCCCGGCCACCCGAGCCGGGCCCCGAGGTGGCGCTGGAGCGGCACGAGACGGTGCGCCGCGTGCAGGCGGCGCTGGCCCGGCTGGCGGGTCGCGATCGCGAGGCGTTGCTCCTCTGGGAAGAGGGGTTCTCCTACGACGAGATCGCCGAGGTGCTGGGGCTGTCAAGCGGCTCGATCGGCACCACGCTGGCCAGAGCACGGGCCCGATTGGCTGCCGTGTACGACGAGTTGAAGAGCGAAGGAAGTGATGAAGATGTCGCATATTGATGAGGGCACCCTGCACGCCTACCTCGACGGCGAGGTGAGCGAGCGGCAGCGTACGGAAATCGAGGGCCACCTGGCGGACTGCGAAGAGTGCCGGGCCAGGCTCGAAGCGGCCGCGGCGCTGAGCGGTCGAGCCGCCAAGCTACTGGCCGAGCTCGAGCCCGGCGCCGTACAGGCACCGTCGTGGCGCGAGATAGAGGAGCGTGCCGCGGCTCGCCGACGGGCGGCGCCCCGCCGCGTCCGCTGGCGCCCGGGTCTCGCCTGGGCCGCCTCCATCGCCCTCGCCTTCGCTGTCGGCTGGGCCTCACGAGGACTCTGGCTCACCATGCCGGCCTTCGACGCCGCGCCCCGCGAAACGGTCGTGGGTGCGATCGAGGCCGATCGCTCGGAAACTCCCGAGCTTCGCCAGAGGAGTAACGCGGAAGCGGGCGAGGCTCGGCCGCAGGGCGGTAAGCCAGAGGAGTTCCGCCCGAGCGCGCCCGACGTGGCGCCCGCCCAGCCCCGCGCCAAGACCGCACCCGAGGAAGAGGCCGCGTCACCCTCCGCCGGTCGCGGCCAGGAGGAGGCGCCCGACCAAACCAGGCGCGACCAGCCGCTCGCCGAGACGACCGACCAGAACAGAGCCGCCGAGCTGGCGGACGAGGGGGTCACGGTGCAGACGGTGCCCCCTGCTGCCGGCATCGAAGTGCGCGAACGGGTGGAAGGCGAGGCGGCGGCCGCCGCGCCGCTGGAACGGGTGCAGCCCGAGCCGGCGGCATATGCCGTCGAGGCGCAGAGGGCGCTCGCGGATCGAATGGACCCCGAGGGCAAGTCCACCGGCTTCGTCGAGTTGCCGGCCGGCGACGCCGCTCTCTGGTTAGGTACGAGGCTTCGCACGCTGCCCGAGCTGACCCTCGAGCGGATGGAAGTCGGACCCGGGGCGCTGGTGGAGGGCGCGCAACCCGGCCTGCCGACGATCCGCCTCGTCTACGAGGACGCCGCCGGCAGCGAGATCGTTCTGATCCAGCAATGGGTTGGAAGTCTGGACGCAGCGGTTTCGGAGATCGAACCTGCGATGACGGTCGAGCCTTCCGGCCATAGAGCCTATCGCTGGCTCGATGGCCAAGGCTACCTGCTCATCCTGGAAGGAGATGTCAGCGGCGACTCGCTGCGCGCGCTGGCCGAGCGTATCCGATAGCTTCAGCGCCGCGCCGTGACGGTCAGCCCCTCCACCTCGAACTCGGCCCCGAGGATCCTCTCCGCCACATAGATGGTGGAGCGCGTGTGCGCCGTGATACCCGAGGTCACCAACGAGCCTCCCGATATCGACAGGAATGGGATCAGCTGGTCGGCCAGGTGGCGATCGACCGCAGCGCCGGCATTCAACTCGCCGAGTAATGCCCGCGCCGCCTCGCGACCTACCTCATCCGCCGGTTTACCCTTCGACCCCAGCGCCGAGCCTCCGATCGGCGGACTATCGTCCGATTCGGTCCACAGTGTGATCCCGCTACCCAGGTTCGCTGCCTCGGAGTACTCCGCAACGATCTCCACCCTACACCCCAACCGCTCCAGCAGGTGCTCCGCCGCATCAGCCTGCCGCTCCGCTACGCCCCGCTCCTGCAGCTGGGTCGTCGCATGGCTCACCCCGCGGATCACCTTTATTTCACCGGGCGCCGGGAAATCGAGCGACAACCCGAAGCCCGAGCCACCGACGAAGCGCGCCCGCAGCACACCACCGCCCTTCGGGTAGTAGCCGCGACGCGTTACGTCCAGCCGCCCGATCCCGAAGGGCTGTAACGTCCGCAGCGTCACGTTCGCCAGATAGTCGGCTGGCGGACTCCACGGCACGTCCGTCCCACCCCGCAACTCGAAGATGAACTCGCCCGGCAGGAACAGACACGGTAGTAGCACCGCCTGTAGCACCAGCGTCGTCGATCCCGCCGTCCCCACGTCGAGGCTGAACGTCCCGGGCCGCACCGGACCCGGGTCGAACACCAGCTCCGTCGAGCCCAGGTTCGCTCCTCGAACTCGCGCCCCGCTCACCGCGCCCGCTACCTCCACCGCCTTCAGGTGTTGAGCCGCCAGCCCCGCCTTCCTACGCCCCGCCCGGATCCTGCGGACGTGCACCGGCTTCGTCGCGTACATCGACATCCCCAGCGCCTGCCTGAGGATCGCGCCACCACCTTCTCCATACGAGCCGTCGATCTCGATCATGCCGGGAATCGTTCAGATAAGGAAGCCGCCTTGCTGGCGGC
>JASFTI010000277.1:0-5314 GCA_050053635.1 Gemmatimonadales bacterium | reverse complement strand
CAGCCGGCAGGCACCGCAGCCCGTGCAACGGTTCGGGTCGAAGACGAAGCTATTTGGCATCGGCCAATCGCTCGACCTCGACCCGGTTCTCGTGGAACGCCGCGCCGTGGCCCATGTCGGTTTCGCGCGCAGCCGATGTGAAGTTCACCGTCCCGCCCTCGCTGATCCACCACCCGTTGGTGACGCACACGCACCCGCTTTTGAGCCCGTTGTCGAGCCGGGCCTCCAACTCGAGCTCTCCCCGCTCGTTGAAGACGCGCACCCAATCGCCGTCGTCGATCCCGCGTCCCCGCGCATCGTCAGGATGCAAATAGAGCGTCGACGCATCGCCGAACTGACGGATCATCCTCAGGTTGCCGAACTGCGAGTGGATCCGGTTCTTCGTGTTCGGCGTCAGCATGTACAAGGGGAAGCGATCCGCATCGGGCTGCGCCCGGCGGATCGACTCGACGGGCTCCTCATAGCTAGGCAACCGAGCCACCCCCCAGCGCCGCTCGGCCTCCGCCGACTCGAGCTCGATCTTACCCGAGGGTGTCGGAAAGACAAAATCAGAGAACGCCACGTCCTGACCGCCGGGCGCCTGTAGTGGGCCCTCGCGCAGGCGCTCGAGGCTAAGCTCCGGGAACGGCTCCAGCGCCCGCGCCAGGTACGCGTCGACCTCGGCATCGGCGACCGGGAAGATCATCGGATCGTCGCCCTCGGCCATCCCCAACCGCCTGGCCAGCAGTCTGTAGATGTCGGTCTCCGGCTTCACTTCACCCGGCGGATCGATCACCTTCTGTTTGAGCTGCATGTAGGCGTGCCAGTACGCGCCGATCACATCCGACTGCTCGAACATCGTCTTCGCCGGAAGCACGATATCTGCCTCACGCGCTGTATCGGTCAGGAACTGCTCGACCACGACCCGGAAGTCGAGGGCGCGAAACGCCTCGAGCACGGTATTCGTCTCCGGGTTTTGGGTGACCGGGTTGCCACGCTCGACCCAGATCATGCGCAGCGGCGGTTCCTGGGTTGCCAACATCTCGGGACCCAGCCGCGCCGTCGAGATCGACACGCGCACGACGCCGTCCGGTTCCTCCGGTGGATAAAAGGCGAGCGGGTCCAGCACGTCGTCGAAGATATGACTCTGCAGGTTCGCGTAGACCCAGCCGGCACCCGGCTTGCCGATATTGCCCGTGATGGCGAGGATCGCGAGCAGGGCGCGCAGCGTCTGTCCGCTGTTCGTGAAACGTTGCATGCCGAACCCGGGGCTCACCGTCGCCGGCCTGATCGTGCCGAAATATTCCGCCAGCCGCTCGATGTACTCGACCGGGACATCGGTGATCCCAGCCGCCCGCTCCGCCGTGAAGTCGGCCACCGCCTCCGCGAACGCCGGAAAGCCGACCACGTGCTCCTCTATGAACTCGCGATCGATCCTACCCAACTTGATCAGTAGGTGAGAGATCGCCAACGCCAGAGCCCCGTCCGTGCCCGGCCGCGGCTGCAGTAGTAACTCGGCGCGCTCCGCCGATTGCGTCCTCCGCGGATCGATGACGACCAGCTTCGCTCCCGCATCGAGCGCCTGGTCGATCAAGGCCATCTGGTGGATGTTGGTCTCGGCGGCGTTCTTGCCCCAGAGGACGATCAGCCTCGCATCCGCTATGTCCCAAGGCGCACTGTGCTTGTTCGCCCCGAGCGTCAGCCGCGTCGCCTCCAGCCCGGCAGGCCAGCAGAGATCCCCGTAGGTCGCGGTGCAACCTCCGTACAACCGCCAGAATTTCCTCCCCGCCCCCTTGAGCAGGCCCTTCGTGCCGCTACCGCTGTAGTAGAGAATGCTCTGCGGACCGGGGGCGGCCTTCAGCTCGACCAGCTTCTCGGCGATCACATCGAGAGCGTCATCCCACGAGATCCGCTCGAACTCGCCGCTTTCCCCCACCCGTCTCAGCGGGTGGAGGATCCGGTCGGGCGAATGGACGCGCTCGACGTAAGCGAGTCCCTTGAGGCAGGCGCCGCCCGGCGTGGCCCGGTTGCCGGGGTGCGGCTCGATGCGGCGAATCCGCCCGTCCTCCACCTGCACCCTCATCGCGCAGGTGCTGTAGCAGTTGCGTGGACAGGCTGTGGTATAGACTTTCATATGGTCGCGTACTGTAGCCGCTCGACGCGGAAACCGTCAACCTGAGGAGGGTAAGGGCGGGATGAGAACCGTTACGCTGAACGTCACGGGCATGAGCTGTGACGGCTGTGTCAACTCAGTCAAGTCCGCCCTGTCACAGCTCGAGGGCGTCCACGGGGCCGACGTCTCACTGGACGACAAGAAGGCGATTCTGGAGGTCGAGGAGACCGTCGACGCCACCGATCTGGTCGGCGCCGTAGAGACGGCCGGATACCAAGCGAGCGTCGCCGACTAGTCGGACCGTCCCAGCAGGCGCGCGTTGAAGGCAACGATAACGGTGGAGAGGGACATGAGGACGGCGCCCGCCGCCGGCGACAACACGATGCCCACGCCATAGAGCACGCCGGCCGCCAGCGGGATCGCCACCACGTTGTAGCCCGTCGCCCACCAGAGGTTCTGAACCATCTTCCGATAGGTCGCCCGGGCCAGTTCGACCAGCGACGTGACATCCCGCGGATCGGAGCGCACCAGCACGATGTCCGCCGATTCCACCGCCACATCGGTGCCCGCGCCGATCGCGATGCCGACGTCCGCCTCGACCAGCGCCGGCGCGTCGTTCACCCCATCGCCGGTCATCGCGACGGCCAACCCGCGCGCCTTCACCTCTTTTATCACCTCCGCCTTCTGGTCCGGTAGCACTTCGGCGAAGTAATCGTCCAACCCCAACTCGTCCGCGACCCAGCGCGCCACCGCCTCGGCATCACCCGTGAGCATCATCACCTGGATCCCCATCTCCTTGAGGCGCCGCAGCGCTTCGTGCGACTCCTCGCGGATGATGTCGGCCAAGGCGATGGCACCGCGAACCTCGTCATCCACGAGGACGTAGACCACCGTCTTCCCCTCACCGGCCAGCTCGTCCACACGGTCGCTCTCCACGGCGAGGCCCTGCTCGTGCGCGCGCCCCTCGACGATCACGCCATCCACCGGGACCTTCTCGCTCGGCTTCACCAGCACGCGATCGCCGGGCTCGATCTCGGTCACCGGCACATCTTCGGTCGAGCCGTCGTCTCTCAAGAGATGGGCCTCCGCCGGCAGTAGTTCGACCAGTTTCTCCAACGCCCGGGAGGCTCCCATCACCGATCGCATCTCGATCCAGTGGCCGAGCAGCATGATGTCGATCAGCGTCGCCAGCTCCCAGAAGAAGACCTCGCCGCTCAGCCCGATCACGACGGCGGCGCTGTAGACGTAGGCGACGCTGATGGCCAGGGCGATGAGCGTCATCATCCCGGGCTTCCTGTCCCCGATTTCGCGGACGAAGCCCTTCAAGAACGGCCAGCCGCCATAGAAGTAGATGGCCGTAGCGAGGAGGGCCTGGACGTAGGAGTCGCCGGGGAACGCCAGGGCACCTTCGATCCCCAGAAAGCACTGGATGAGCGGCGCCAGCGCCAGGAAGGGCAGGGTCAGGGCGAGCGAGACCCAGAAGCGGCGGCGGAAGTCGGCCACCATGTGTGCGTGATGGTCGTGACCGCTCTGCCCGTAGTGCGTCCCTGGCGTGGCTAGGTAGGAGAAGCGGCGACCGGGCGTTCAGCGCCCGGCCACCGCTCCCCGAGAAGTTAGTGTCCGCCGTCCTCGTGAGATTCCATCTCACCGCCGTGCATCATTCCCTCAACCATCTCGCCGCGCATCTGGTGTAGGAGATGGAGGCCGAAGTGTACGTTGGACCGCTGCTGATCGCTGAGCACGGCCAGCGCCTGCTGCCAATAGCTCGCCATCGCGACCTGCATCTCCACGTGCTCCGCCGCCCACGCCTCCAGTGCCGACTCGTAGGCGTCCAGATCGGGCCGCTCGGCGTGCAGCGCCTCCGACGCGCGCCGGCGCTGCGGCATCACCAGGCTCATATGAGCCTGGTGGAGCGCTGACAGCTCGTCATCGAGCTCCTGCAGACGCTGCACCTGCTCATCGCTCAGCTTCAGCGCCTCCTTTTGCTCGAGCAGGAAATCGGGGCCGCGGTGCATCATCATACCGGCGCCCATCATCCCGTGCTCCTGGCCCATGCGCATCATCATGGCGCCCTCGCCCTGCTCCATCATCTGGCCGTGGCGCTCGTGATGCTCCTGGCCAGCCAGCATTCCGGGCAACGCGAAAGCCCCGGCCAGAATCCAGATTAGCATTCGTGTCTTCACGGGTGCTCCTTCCTTTCTTTGCATAGCTGTTTGTCGTGCTACTTGAACGAAGCCAACGCCGGTTCGGCAAGCGGTTCCTCCCGCGCCGCGATCGGTGTCTGGCGCCGCAGCTGCCAGCGACGCCAGATCAGGTAGATCGCCGGGATCACCGCTAAGGTCAACAGCGTCGCCGTGAGCATGCCGCCCACCATCGGCGCGGCGATCCGTTTCATCACGTCTGCGCCCGTGCCCCGGCTCCAGAGAATCGGCAGCAGGCCCATGATGATGGCGGTGACGGTCATTAGAACTGGGCGCAGGCGCTCCAACGCACCCTCCCGTACCGCCGCCGCCACGTCCGCCGCGTCGCGCATCTGGCCCTCCCGGCTACGCCGCTCGAACGCTTCATCCAGGTAGATGAGCATCACCACTCCAGTTTCCGCGGCAACGCCGGCTAGGGCGATGAAGCCGACCCAGACAGCGACGCTGGTGTTGTAGCCCAGCAGCCAGAGGAACCAGATGCCGCCCACCACCGAGAACGGCAGTGCCAGCATAACGATCAGTGACTCGGCCACGCCACGGAAGTTGAGGAAGAGCAGCAGGAAGATGATACCCAACGTCACGGGAACAACAACCTCGAGTTTCTCGCGAACCCGCTGCATGAACTCGTACTGGCCGCTCCAGATCATCGTGTACCCAGGCGGCAGCGTCATCTGCGCGTTGACCAGCCGCTGCGCGTCGCGCACGTAGCTCCCGACGTCGCGCTCGCCGTTGTCGACGAAGATCGTCGTGACCGGGAACGCGTTCTCGGTCTTCACCGACATTGCGCCCTGGGTCAGCCCGACACTGGCCACCTGGCCCAGCGGGATCTGCACCTGGCCACCCATCGCGGGTATGGTGACCTCGCGCAACTTGGCGAGGTCGTCGCGCAGTTCGCGCGGGTAGCGGACGTTCACCGCGTAACGCTCGCGACCCTCGACGGTGTAGGCGGCCGTGAAGCCACCCACGGTGGCCATGATCGCACGGTGCACGTCGCCGACGTTCAGGCCGTAACGAGCCGCCT